>JAQXWB010000013.1 GCA_029225225.1 Bacillota bacterium
GGCTATCAGCCGCCCGCCGATGCCGCAAGCACAATCACGCGGGCGGCTGATAGCCGCCCCTACGAGTTCTCTGGCAGCACATTATAGTAGTTTAGGAGAAACTTCATGGACAAACAGTTTTTAGAGGCAGGCGAGGTCGTCAGCACCCACGGCATTCAAGGCGAGATCAAAATTCTCCCGTGGGCGGACAGCCCCGAATTTCTGCTTGGCTTCAAAACGATTTTCTTAAACGGCAAGCCCTACACCGTCCACGCAAGCCGCGTCCACAAGACCTGCGTGCTGGCAAAATTGGAGGGCATCGACACCCCCGAGCAGGCTACGCTCCTGCGCGGTCAGACCGTCACCGTAGACCGCACCGGCGTTACGCTGCCCGAGGGCACGGTTTTCATCGCCGACCTGCTCGGCTGCCGCGCACTGGACGACGAAGGGAACGAATTCGGCAAGATTGCGGACGTGCTGACCATGCCCGCGAGCGACGTCTATGTCATCAAGGGCGAAAAAACCTATATGGTTCCCGCCGTCAAGGCGTTTGTCCGCGAGATCAATGTCGCGGAGGGTTTTGTCCGCGTGCATCTGATCGAAGGAATGGCGACCGATGAGAATTGATATTCTGACCCTGTTTCCCGACACCGTCGGGGACATGATGAACGAATCCATCTTAGGCAGAGCGCAGGAGCGCGGCTATATCCGCATCGAGACGCACCAAATTCGCGACTACACGACCAACAAGCAGAATCAGGTGGACGATTACCCCTACGGCGGCGGACGCGGCGCGGTGATGCAGGCAGACCCGCTCTACAACTGCTGGTGCCACGCCTGCGACGAGGCGGGTGCTCCCGTCCATACGATCTATCTCTCCCCCTGCGGTCACGTTTTCACACAGGCGGACGCCAAACGGCTGTCCAAAATGGAGAACCTCATTTTGGTCTGCGGACATTATGAGGGCATCGACCAGCGCTTCATCGACGAATGTGTGGATGAGGAAATCTCCATCGGGGATTTTGTCTTGACCGGCGGTGAAATTCCCGCGATGGCGGTGGCGGACTCGGTCTGCCGTCTCGTGCCGGGCGTGCTGTCCGACAGTGAGTGCTTTGAGGACGAGAGCCATTGGGCGGGAACGCTCGAATACCCGCAGTACAGCCGCCCCGCCGTCTGGCACGGGCGCGAGGTGCCGCCGATCCTGCTCTCGGGCGACCACGCGAAGGTCGCCCGCTGGCGCAGAAAGCAGTCGCTGTTAAGAACGCGGGCGCGGCGTCCCGATATGTTTGAAAAGCTAATTTTTGAAACGAAAGAGGATAAGAAAATTCTAAAGGAGATGGCGGAGGATGACGAACGTCGAGCAGCTTCGGCAGTGGATTCAGGAGAGTAAGACCGCCGTGTTTTTCGGCGGCGCGGGCGTCAGCACGGAGTCAGGCATTCCCGATTTTCGCAGTGTGGACGGGCTTTACAGTCAGAAATTTGAATACCCTCCCGAGCAGATCATCAGCCACAGCTTTTATCTGCACAAGCCGGAATACTTTTTCCGCTTTTACCGTGAAAAGATGCTCCCCCTCGGCTTCGAGCCGAATGTGACGCACAAGGTGCTTGCGCAATTGGAAAAGGAGGGGCATCTTGCCGCCGTCGTGACGCAGAACATCGACGGACTGCATCAAAAGGCAGGCAGTAAAACTGTCTTTGAGCTGCACGGCAGCGTTTTGCGCAATTACTGCGTCAGATGCCATAAATTCTACCCCGCCGAATTCGTCCGCGATGCAAAGGGCATCCCGCTGTGCGACTGCGGCGGCACGGTCAAGCCCGACGTCGTGCTTTATGAGGAATCGCTCGATCAGGACACCCTCGCGGGCGCGGTCTCCGCGATTCGGCGCGCCGACCTGCTGATCGTCGGCGGCACAAGCCTGACCGTCTACCCCGCTGCGGGACTGCTGCAATACTACCGCGGCAACCGCCTCGTCCTCATCAATCGTGACGAGACCCCCTACGACGACTACGCCAACTTGGTGTTCCACGATTCCTTAGGCAAAATTTTCTCTCAACTCTCCGACTAACGCCGCCCCCTGTAGGGTAGGGACATGTCCCGACCGCGAAGCGGCAGACTGTACAGACAAACAGGTCTGTACAAACTCGGTAGTTCCTGCTCGAGATTGCCGCGTCGCTGCGCTCCTCGCAATGACACAAAAAGCTACCCCATTTGTCATTGTGAGACCAGTGCGCACACTGGTCGTGGCAATCTCTGTCTGTAGGTTTGTACAAACTCGGTAGTTCCCGCACCGGCTTAGAACATGTCCCCGCCCTACATTTGCTGTTTTGTTTATCGCAGTACATGCTTGCGTAATAAATCATTTGAGGTATCTTATGGAACGAACCATGCAGATGATCGCCCGTATACACAGCGATTTTGCGGAAAAATTCGGTATCCCGCGCCAAAGCGGACTGGTTCATACGCTGCGCGCCGCCGTCGTCTTCGAACCGGAGTTCCGCAACCCCGACGCACTGCGCGGCATCGAGGACTTTTCGCATCTCTGGCTGATCTGGGAATTCTCCGAAGCGATCCGGGAAAACTGGTCGCCGACGGTGCGCCCGCCGCGTTTGGGCGGCAACGAACGTCTCGGCGTCTTTGCCACGCGCTCCCCCTTCCGCCCGAATCCGATTGGTCTTTCCTGCGTCCGCTTAGAAGAAGTGCGGCAGGAGCCGACCCTCGGCACAACTCTGATCGTCTCCGGCGCGGATCTAATGGATGGCACCCCGATCTACGATATCAAGCCCTATATCCCCTACGCTGACGCCCACCCCGAAGCACACGGCGGCTTCGCGCAGGACGCCCCGAAACCGACTCTGACCGTCGATTTCCCACCCGACCTGCTCGCCCTGATTCCCGAAGACCGCCGAGAATCCCTCTGCGCCGTCCTCGCCCTCGACCCGCGCCCCTCCTACCAAAACGACCCCACCCGCATCTACGGCATGCGCTTCGCCGCCCGCAACATCCGCTTCACCGTAAAGGACAACACCCTCACCGTCTGCGGTGTGGAATGAGAAAGGAAAGCAGCGGCATTCCCTGATTCCCCTACCGCAGCAACAGCGAGTTGCTTGTTTTTCCGAGCCTAAGATGATATCATACCTGCGAGGTGATCATGGTGGAAACAAAAAATGTGCTCTATGAATTGCGAACCAAGCAAGGACTCACGCAAGACGAGCTTGCGGAGAAAGTTCACGTTACAAGGCAAGCTGTATCCCGCTGGGAAACCGGCGAAACCGTACCCAATACGGAAACGCTGAAGCTGCTTTCCAAGCTGTTTGACGTTTCGATCAACACGCTTTTGGGTTCTCCGAGGAAACTGATCTGCCAATGCTGCGGTATGCCGCTCGATGATACTTCTATGAGTAAAGAGCCTGACGGCAGCTTTCAAGAAGAATACTGCAAGTGGTGCTACACTGACGGCAAATTCGTTTACACAAATCTCGAAGAGTTGACCGATTTTCTTGTTGCGCATATGTCAAACGAAAACTGGTCTTCTGCGCAGGCGCGCGCCTATTTTGAAGCACAGCTTCCGACGCTGAATCACTGGCATCCGAAGAAATGAGCTGCGGCTGTGGTTCTGTCGCTCCATGCAAAAGAGCATTCCGCAAACCCGCGGGATGCTCTTTTGCCCGATTCATGGTAGAAATCGCGGGAAAGCTATGGTATAATGGCAGTAGAAAACAGCTGACGCAGGAGTTGTGGAGGTGTTTCGTTGAAAAAAATACTAAGCTCGTGGAGCGGAATGCGAAAATATCTCGAACAGGAGATGATCGCAGATTCGCTGCGTGGAAAGGTCAGATACAACTGCACAACATTTATCGGCATGGATGGATGCCGTTTCTTTGAACTATTTGTGGACGGAAAATCCTTCAAACGCTTTTCGTGGGAGACTGTGAATTCCTATTTTATTGCAGAAGGATATGTGAATAAGCCAAAACCAATGCGTATCGCCGATTACTGGAAGGACTTTTGGCGCGTTTTGGAAAAATATCCCATGACAGAACGAACAGAATATACCGATGACGAATTCTGCGCAGCATTAGAAGAATATCGGAACAGCAATATACAGGAAAGCATTCATTCACAAAACCCCATTGTAAAAATGTTTGCTCTGTTTGATCGAAGGATCGGCAAACGAACCCTGGAGCAGATAGAAGAAGAAGTAAACGCACAGCCAAAATGGGTTCAGGCATTATATCAGCGAAGAAAAGAGAGTTCATTTTCAGCAAAAATCAGTATTCCAGGGAGGGAAAAACAATGACTAAGATTCTATTTGTCTGCCTCGGCAATATCTGCCGCAGTCCGATGGCGGAATTTCTTATGAAAGCCCTTGTTGCGGAAAAGGGGCTTGCGGCGCAGTTTGAGATTGCCTCCGCGGCGACGAGCAGCGACGAGATCGGCAATCCGGTCTATCCGCCTGTCGCGGCGCTGCTGCGGGAGCGCGGGATCTCCTGTAAGGGCAAGACGTCCCGGCAGCTTTGCCGTGCGGACTATGCACACTACGACTATATCATCGGCATGGAAGAGTCCAACCGCCGCAGCATGCTCCGTCTGTTCGGCGGCGACCCGGAGGGCAAGCTCTCTCTGCTGATGGATTACACCGACCACCCGCGCGACGTCGCCGACCCGTGGTACACCCGTGATTTTCGCGCCGCAGAGCGGGACATTGAAACCGGTTGCCGCGCATTATTGAATACACTGCTATAATGCCTGCTTGCAACAAAGCCTTTGTTCGAGAAAGCGAAGCAAAGAATATGCAAATCAGTATTCCATCTGCCGCTTTGGCATATAGAATACTGATTTGCATATATGAGGGACTCTATGAATTCCGAGCGAGACATCCTTATCCCAAGGCGACATCCAGCACCATCATCAGGGTAAATCCGACGGCAAAGAAGATCGTGCCGATGTGGGAATGCTCCCCCTCGGACATCTCGGGAACCAACTCTTCGACAACGACATACAGCATGGCACCCGCCGCAAAGCCGAGCACATAGGGCAGAATCGGCACCACGAGGCTTGCCAGCGCAATGGTCAGTCCTGCGCCGATCGGTTCGATCACGCCGGAGAGGACGCCGTAACCGAACGCCTTGCCGCGCCGCATTCCGTTGCTCTTGAGCGGCATGGAGATGATCGCGCCCTCCGGTAAATTCTGTATGGCGATGCCGAGCGACAGTGCCAGCGCCGCCGCGGCGGAAATGCTCGCGTCCCCACGGAGCCAGCCCGCCGCGACCACGCCCACTGCCATGCCCTCCGGCAGATTGTGCAGCGCCACGGCAAGCACCATCATAGAGCTTTTGCCCAAATTGCAGACGCTGCCCTCGGGGCATTCACTGTTGAGATGCAAATGCGGCACAACATGGTCAAGCACCAGCAGAAATAGGAAACCGATCCATACACCGATCAACGCAGGCAGAAACGCCAGCTTCCCCAGCTGCTCCGACTGCTCCATCGCCGGAATGATCAGGCTCCAAATGGAAGCGGCAACCATCACACCGGCAGCAAACCCGGTCAATGCACGCTGCAAGCCGAGATGCATCTGCCCCTTGAGGAAAAAGACGCACGCCGCGCCAAGCACCGTCCCGAGGAACGGAAGAAAAATAACACTGAGAACCTGCGTCACGAAAACCGCACTCCTTTCGCCAAAAACGGTTTTGATCGGTATTACTATAGCACAATTCCCCAAAAAATGCAACGCCGCATCCACCCCATAGGGCGGGGACATGTTGCTATTGACATTTTCTCCGTTGCTTCTTTTGGTGTTGCATCCGTGCAAGAAGGTCATGCGCAGAGCGTCAGGAAGCCGTGATAGAATGCGCTCGGCAGAAAAACAAGACATTTTATGCATCATGTAAGGGCTTACAAAAAATGGAAAGCAACACTTTCCGAAACCGGCATTCGCGGCATCCCCCAAGATTGATAGCGGTAAACTTCCGTCCGGAAGAACAAATGGACAAGCGCCTCAAGAAGGCAAGCCTCTCAAACGATGAAATTGTATTGCAAGGATCGGAATACAAAGGTTCCTACATTCCCGTCCGCATTGAAACCCGTGCCCGTCCTGCCGTCTCACTTCCGTAATGTATGGTTGGGTGTCCAAAGAACGATCACGCAATCCGCAGCTTCAACCATATATTGCCGCTGCTTCAGCATACAATCCGGCGTATAGCGTGTTTGCAGCAGCGTCTCTTTATCGCAGTGTGCAACAATATCAAAATACCGGTCACGATACGGTTCCGCCCATCTCCCCGCATATTCCTCAAAAGGAATCACACATTCCACTTCAATCTGCGGATACTTCTCGCGCAAATGAAGGAGAAGCTCCGCCGTATACAGACCTTTGCCGCATTTCATATCACAAATAAAGTACGTCATGCCTTCTTCGATCAGCCGGATTAGCTCATGCTGCAATTCCCGCTGCGCAAGGATACACATCTTTTTCTGTCCGTTGCAATCAAAGCAAAGCCGATTACCGCCCCTTGTGAGGATACTGCATTTTTTCTGCTCCATTTTCATCTACTCCGTTCCTATGTATTAGAGACGTCATGTAAATCTCCATGGCATAGTATACGGTGCTGCATATGCCGAAATCTGCTACTTTTTGTCGAAAAAAGAAAAATTGGGTTTTTCACAGATTCTCCAAAAATCATGCGTTTTTCGCCTCACAAATGATCAATTCCAACATTTCATTGGTGATTGGTACGAGACGGATTTTCGCGATGCTTACCTTATCATCGCGAAAATAAGAGGTTGGGGTGATTTTCAATATTGCACCATCATGAAAAAGAAACTGCTTATTTCCAAGGTGTCGGAAACGCTTCCGGCGCGCCGAGGGGGCAGAGCCGTTTTTCCAGCCACAAAACGTCGTACCACGCGCCGTGCTTGAAGCCGACGTCGGAAAACCGCGCCGCGTCACGGTAGCCGAGGGCATGATGAAACGCGACGGAGGGCGCATTGGCGGAGGTAACCACGGCAAAAACCTTTCGTATCCCCATGTTTCGTAAAATCTCCTCAATCCGCGCATAGAGCTGCCGCCCGATTCCCCTCCTGCGGGCACATGGAGCAAGATAGCAGGAGATCTCAGCGTTCCACGCATACGCTGCCCGCTCAAAAGCGCGCCCCGCGTATGCATAGCCCAAAACGGTGCCGTCCTCCTCGTAGACAAGCCACGGATAGACCGCGATATGCGCCCGCAGGCGTGCGGTAAATTCCGTTTGGCTCGGCGTTTCATATTCAAAGCTCACCGCCGTATTGCGGACAAATTCGTCATAAATCGACAGCATGGCGGACACATCCGCCTCCGTTGCAACTCTGATCGACATCATTCTCAACTCCTCGCACCCCATTTTACCACGAAACGCAAAAATGTATAGCAGAAATTTCCCCAAACGCTTGCAAAACGGCAGGGTTCTGTTATACTCATATCCGAGGAAGGAGGCTGAGCCTTGAAAACAAAGACGAAATTTCATCTCTTCGGGCTGCGCGTGATCAAAACCGCCCTTGCCGTCACGCTCTCGGTCATGCTGGTGCGGCAATTTGTGACAGATTCCCTCTCGGTATTCTACGCCGCCTTCGGAGCGCTCATCGCGATGGATACGACCTTCTCCAAATCGCTCATGCAGGGTCTGACGCAGCTTGTCGGCGTCCTTGCAGGCACGGTGTTCGGGTATGTGTCCGTCCTGCTGTTTCCCGGGGCGACGCCCGCGTGGCTGGCGGGCCTCGGCGTGCTGCTGCTCATCGTCCTGTGCATCTCGATGAAGCTGCCCTTCACCGCGTCCCTCTCGTGCATCATCTTTCTCTCCGCCTGCCTGACGCCGACGGACGATATTCTGCGCGATTCTCTGTTCCGCCTGCGCGACACCTCGGTCGGCGTGGGCATCGCACTGCTGGTCAATGTCACCATTCGTCCCTATAACAATAAAAAGCGCATTCTGTCCCTTCTGACACAATTGCGTGAGCTGCTGCCGAAGGAGCTGGAGAAGATCGTCGTACAGGAGCAATTTCCCGACCTGCAGCCCTGCGTGGAGCTGCTGCGCCGCATCGACCGTGAGCTGACGCTGTACCATTCACAGCGCTTTTTCCATAGAAAGAATGATGAGGAGGCGCCCTTGCGCGGCTGCTACCGTTTGGCGGAGCGTATGCTGCAGGAGTTAGAGGCCATCTGCGGTATGGATTCGCTCGGCGATTTGGCGATGGAAAACGCCGCCGCGATGCAGGAGCTTGGCATGGAGCTTCCCGAAGCAGGCATTCCCGCAAGGAAATGCACGCGGCACGACACCATCGTCATGAACTACCACTTAGAAAAGCTCCTCACCGCCTACCAATACCTCGGCGAGCTGATGCAGATGCAATAAGCGTTCCTCTCGCACCCACCCATGCAGAGCTGGGACATGTCCCCTAAGACCGCGAAGCGGCAGACGGTACGGACAAACAGGTTTGTACGCACTCCGTAGTTCCTACGCAAGATTGCCACGTCGCTGCGCTCCTCGCAATGACAAATTGGGGTCTACCCGTGACATTGCGAGGCGCGCAGCGACGTGGCAATCTCATACAGGCAGCTCCGAAAGGAAACCGTTTCCTTCATTGCCGCAAAGCGCGGAGGAAGCAATC
>JAQXWB010000014.1 GCA_029225225.1 Bacillota bacterium
AGCAGGTTCGGCATCGACAGGATCTCCTGATACTTGGCGTAGCTCTTGCGCTCGGTCTTTCCGAACTTGACATCCTTGATTTCCATATCGGTCATCACGCCTTTCTGTACAGATGTAGCTTGGTGTGTTGTTTTGCGCAGGATCCTGCGGACACGTCCGCGCTCCTTTTCTTCCGCGACACGCGAGGCAGCGTTGGCACTTTGTCATTTTTCTCTCTTGCGCTTTGCGTTTCCCCGTGTTATAATGCGATTAGTGGGTGAAGATTGGTGCTTGGCGATATTCCCGCAGTATAGGCATACATTTTATCACACTTTTTTTCATTCGTCAATGGATTTTTTAGAAAAAGTTCGCCTCATACGGAATTTTTTCCGTATGAGGCGGTTTTGTTTTTCAAAAATCAGACATAATCCATAAATCACTCCGTAGGGTGGGGACATATCCCGGCGGTGCAGGAACGACCGACTGCGTACAAACCCGCTCCCCGTACCCACTGGCGGCTGATAGCCGCCCTACGAGAACAGGCGGGAGTCGCGCTGTAGGGGCGGCTATCAGCCGCCCGCTTGCAGGAACTACCGACTGCGTACAGATTTGTTCGTCTGTACTGTCTGCCGCTTACGCGGTCAGCGAGGGCATTCCCCGGTCTACAGTTCAAAATAGCACTTCGTCAAACCGTTCTTGCAGGCTGCGGTAGCGTTCCACATCGGGCGGCGCGATCTCGCCTGCTGCGATCATCGCCTCAAATTCCGCCTTGCTGACCCATTTGGCATCGCAGGTCTCTCCCTCCTGCAAAACAATCTCCGACTGCGGCACATCCTTTTGCAGGGAATAGATATCGCTGAAATACGAGCGCGATGCTACGCACGCGCTCGTCAAAAGCTTAAATTCCGTCCTATCCGCCTGAATGCCGGTCTCCTCGCGCAGTTCCCGTGCAATGGCTTGTAGGCTTGTCTCCCCCGCCTGTACCGCGCCGCCCGTCGGCGACCAGAAATTCGGATAGGTTTTCTTTTCCGGGGATCGCTTCGTCAGAAGCGTCTGCCCGCAGGAATTGAAGATCCACACAAACACCACAAGGTGATATTCTCCCCGCCGCATCGGCACGCCGCGCACATGGGTTCGGTGCAGCGGTCGGCGGTTTTTGTCAAATAAGTCCCAAAGCTCCATATCTATGCCGCCCCCGTCAAATGCTCAACCAAAATCTTGAGGCCCATCAAGATCAGGATCAGTCCGCCGATGACTTCCGCCTTCGATTTATATTTCAGTCCGAAGGCGTTACCGATCTTCACCCCGGCAGCGGAAAACGCGAAGGTCGTCGCGCCCACTAAGGAGATCGCAAGCCAAATATTCGTATCCGTCACCGCGAAGGACACACCCGTTGCCAGCGCGTCGATGCTGGTGGCAATGGCCAACGGCAGCATTGTTTTGAAGGAAAAGGAGTCGTTCATCTCCTCTTTTTCCCTTGAAAGCGCCTCGCGCAGCATATTTGCGCCGATCAACACCAAAAGCCCGAACGCGATCCAGTGATCAAAGCGCTTAATGTACTCCGCAAAGGAGCTTGCAAGGAAAAAACCGATCAGCGGCATCAGCGCCTGAAAGCCGCCGAAATACGCGCCGGTGATCAGCCCATGCTTCAAGCGCACCCGTTTTACGGAGAGTCCCTTGCTCACAGACACGGCAAACGCATCCATCGACAGCGCCACGGCGGTAACAAACAGATCAAGCAGTCCCATTGTCTCAATTCCTTCAATCATTTCAAAGAACCGCACTCTTGTCTGCGACAAGAATGCGGTTCTTTGGTGCGAGTGATGCGACTTGAACGCACACGACGGTTGTCACACGCCCCTCAAACGTGCCTGTCTACCTATTCCAGCACACTCGCATATCGGTTTTGCTCCGCTATTGTACATCACAATTTCGGATTTGTCAACCTCTTTTTTCACCACTTGCGATTTTTTTCTTTCTCTGCTACAATAGAAAAAAAGGAGGGGGTTGTATTGCCCAGATTCTTTGTGCCCAAAGAGGAGATCGGCGAGAGCTTCATGGTTCTGACGGGAGAAAACGCCGCGCACGCGAAGGTGCTGCGGCTGAAAAACGGCGACGAGGTAACCGTCTGTGACGGCGAAGGCACGGACTACCGCTGCACCGTCTCGGATGTGGCAAGCGGACAGATCAGTCTCGTCGTCCATGCCGCCGCACCCGCCGAGAGCGAGGCAAGCGTGCAGTGCAGCGTCTATATGGCGTTCGCCAAGTCGGACAAATTTGAGCATGTCATTCAGAAAGCGACGGAGCTGGGTGCAACCGAGCTTGTCTGCTTTCCCTCCGCCCGCTGCGTCTCGCGCCCCGATGAAAAATCGCTTGCCAAAAAGCTGGAACGCTGGCAGAAAATTGCCGCCTCCGCAGCCGAACAGTCCCGCCGCGGCAAGATCCCGCAGGTCATCGCTCTGCCCTCCTATCAAGCCGCGCTGGATCGGGCGGCGCAGGCAGAGCTTGCCGTCTGCTTCTACGAAAACGAGGAAACGCTGACCTTCCGCGCCGCCATTATGCAAAAAAGCCCCTTCCGCACCGCCGCTCTTTTGACCGGGCCGGAGGGCGGGTTTGAACCGGAGGAGATCGCGCAGGCGGCAAAAGCAGGTTTCGCAATTTGTACGCTGGGCAGCCGTATCCTCCGCTGTGAAACCGCGCCGCTGTGCGCACTGTCCGCTCTGATGTACGCAGTCGGCGAATTCTGATTTTCCGCTGTTTCTCCGCATTTTTCTCCATTTTTTTATCTTTCTTGCAAAGCCTACTTGACGAATCGCCGCAAATGAGGGATAATGAATAAGTTACAGATGAGAGCACCGTTCGGGAAGCGCTGCATGGATTGTCCGCGAGGTTCAGGGCAAAGCTTCCCTTGTATTGTTTGAGGAGAGTACTATGATTGGATTTTATGATTATACGGTCATCTTGACCTACCTGAGTCTGCTGTCTGCCGTTATGGGCATGATGCTGACCGTCACAGGGCATCCGATTCTTGCGACGATGTGTCTGCTGTTTTGTGGGCTCTGCGATATGTTTGACGGCAAGGTTGCCCGCTCAAAGAAAAATCGCTCTGCCGAGGAAAAGTCCTTCGGCATTCAGATCGACTCTCTGACGGACATTGTCGCCTTTGGCGTTCTGCCTGCGATGATCATGCTGTTCCTCTGCGGTTATCGTTGGTACGCCTATATCATTGCTGCATTTTACGTCCTTGCGGGTCTGATCCGTCTTGCCTATTTCAATGTCACAGAGGAGCAGCGCCAGAAGGATACGGATGAATGCCGCAAATCCTATTCCGGTCTTCCCATCACCTCCGCAGCACTGATCTTCCCGATCTTTTACTGCGTGATCTCCGCCGGCTGCGTTTGGCTGGATCGTATTGAGCGCTTCGGCGAGCTGTTCTCCGTGCTCCCCTTCCGCATCACGCTCTGCACCCTCACGGCGGTCACCGGTCTGTTCTTCATTCTGCCGATTAAGATCCGCAAGCCGCAATCCAAGGAGCTTTGGGCGTTCTTTGCGTTAGGCGTGCTGGTCGCGTTTGTCCTGCTGCTCGTCATGATCAACGCACAGGTTAAGGTTCAATAACGCCCATGAAGAAGCTTTTAATATTAATGAACCCCTGCTCAGGGAAGAAAAAAGCAAACCGCGTCCTTGCGGAGATTATCGACATTCTCAACCGAGGCGGCTACGATGTCACAGCGTATATGACCGCCGCGCGAGGAGACGCGACTATGGTTGCCGCGCAGCGAGCTGCGGAATTTGATGTGATCCTCTGCATCGGCGGCGACGGCACCTTTAACGAGGTCATTTCCGGACTTTATTCCGTCGGCAGCAAGACGCATGTCGCCTATATCCCCGCAGGCAGCACGAATGACTTTGCCAACAGCTTAAAGCTCTCCAAGGATCTCCTGCAAGCCGCGCGGGATGTCGTCGAGGGTACGCCGCGCCCGCTGGATATCGGCAGGTTTAACAACCGCTATTTCTCATATATCGCCTCCTTCGGCGCCTTTACACGGGCATCGTATGCCACCTCGCAGAGTCTGAAGAACGCATTGGGGCATTTTGCCTATATTCTCAGCGGCGTGAAGGAGATCGCCTCCATCCGCAGCAAGCATCTGCGCTTGACCCTTGCCGACGGCACGGTGTTTGAGGACGACTATATTTTCGGCGCGATCAGCAATTCCACCTCCGTGGCAGGACTTTTGACCCTTGCGCCCGATCTGGTCGATATGAACGACGGGCTGTTTGAAGTCCTGCTGATCCGCAAGCCGAAAAACCCGCTGGAATTGAGCGATTGCGTCCTCGCCCTGACGACGCAGGACTACAACACGCCCATGCTGACAATGGCATCCAGCGAGCGCGTCGAGATTGAAGCACCCGAGGATATGGACTGGACCCTCGATGGCGAGCACGCGGACGGCGCGGCGCACTGCACGGTGGAGAATCTCCGCAGTGCGGTCAATGTCATCACGAATCCCAAACCGTAACCAATTTATGAATGATAAATAGGGGCGGCTATTAGCCGCCCAATCATTTGTTCGCTGCTAACTGCGGGCGGCTGATAGCCGCCGTTACAGCAGTGTCTTTTTTTGAGGTGGAATAAATGCGAACCGTTTGTAAGCGTCTGCATCGAGGCAACGATCTGTTCAAAAGCATACAAGCCCTTGCGCGAGAGCAGCACATCGGCGCGGGCGTCGTTCTCTCCGCCGTCGGCTGCATCAGCAAGGGTGTTGTCCGCGACGCAAGCGGCGTGACACTGCGCAGAATCGACGAGCCGTGCGAAATTGTCTCACTGAACGGCACCGTCAGCGAGGTGCGCTGCCATCTGCATATCGCGCTTTCCAAGGAAGACCTGTCCACCGTCGGCGGGCATCTGGTCGAGGGCTGCATCGTCAACACCACCTGCGAATTGGTGCTCGGCGTTTTAGACGGCTGGCGCATTGACAAGGAATTTGACGAGCAGACAGGCTACGATGAGCTGATTTTCCGCGAGGAGGCAAACCAATGAAAAACACCACACTTTGCTATATCGAGAAGGACGGCTGCTATTTGCTGCTGCACCGCATCAAAAAGGAAAATGATCTCAACCGCGACAAGTGGATCGGCATCGGCGGAAAGTTTGAGGAGGATGAAAGCCCCGAGGAATGCCTGCTGCGCGAGGCAAAGGAGGAGACGGGGCTGACGCTGACGGACTTTCGCTACTGCGGCATTGTCACCTTCGTCTCGGACAAGTGGGAGGGTGAATACATGCACCTGTTCCACGCGACTGGCTTTGCAGGTACACTGCGTGACTGCGACGAGGGCAAGCTCGAATGGGTCGAAAAGGAGCGTTTCGCCGCGCTTCCGCAATGGGAGGGCGATAAGATCTTCCTCCGCCTGATGGAGGAGCAGGTTTCCTTCTTCTCCCTCAAGCTCTGCTACGAGGGTGACAAGCTTGTCTATACTGCCCTCAACGGCAAACCGCTCTAACCCTCTGTAGACTGGGGACATGTCCGCATCGGTGCAAGAACTGCCAAGTGCATATAAGAATCAAAAATAGATTGCCACGTCGCTGCGCTCCCCGTAATGACAAATGAGGCTGCCTTTCCGTGTCATTGCGAGGAGCGCAGCG
>JAQXWB010000015.1 GCA_029225225.1 Bacillota bacterium
TCGAGCGCACCGCGCAGCGCCATCGTGTCGATGCCGCGTGCGCCGCCGGAGACGACGATGCCGCCGCTTGCGGCAATCAGCTTGGAAAACTGCTTCGCGTGCAGCAGGCCGTAGGCGCTGCACCGTCTTGAGCCGACCACGCCGACTGTCACTTCCTCGTCAAAGCGCGGGAGGGTGCCGCGGTAGTAGAGTACCGCAGGAGGGTCGGCAATATTCTTCAATCGCACGGGATAGGCTTCGTCGGCGTAGGTCAGCAGGGAGATCTCCTTGTTGTCGCATTCGGTCAAAATGCGCTCCGGCTCATCCAGAGACTTGTCGAGCAAGCCCTCCAGCCAGCGGCGTTCAAAGCCCTCCGTGCCGGTATAGTCGCGCTCGCGCAACTCATAGATCCGCTCCGCCGTCCCATAAAGGCGCAGGAGCTGCGCGCAGCCGCGCGTGCCGACGCCCTTTCGCGTGGTCAGCCATATCCAGTGCTTTAGCATATCTTTCTCTCTTTCGCTAAGTTCAGTATCAGTATTTCATATTCCACATCACGATGGCCGCCGCGACCGCAGCATTGAGCGACTCGCAGCGCGGCTGCATGGGGATGATGACCTGCCGGTCGGAGGCCGCCAAAAGTTCTTGACAGATCCCCTGCCCTTCGCTGCCGATGACGACGAGATCGTCTTTGATCTGCGTCTGCCGCAGGTCGGTCGCAGTCTCCGAAAGGGCGGTCGCCGTGATGCGAATGCCCCGTTCCTTGCAGGCGCTCAAAATCTCCGGAAGCTCCGCGCTCTGCGGCGCGGTGCGCAGCACCGCACCCATCGAGGCCCGCAGTGTTTTTTCCGAATAGGGATCGGCGCAGCCGTTTGTCAGCAGCACCGGCACGCCGAACGCGTCCGCCGTGCGCAGGATCGTGCCGAGATTGCCCGGGTTTTGAATACGGTCAAGCAGGAGCATCCCGCCCATAACCTCCGCAGCTTTACGCCTCGGAAGCGCGCAGGTAAATATCACGCCCTGCGGCGTCTTCATACTTGAAAGGCTCTGCATCAGGGAATCCGGAATCTCCGCAATGCGCACCTCAGCCGGAAGCGTGGGCAGCGAAAGGCCCTCGGAAACGACCACCGTCTTTATGTGTGGATACCACTTCATCGCTTCCTCGAGCAGCTTAAAGCCGTCCGCGACAAATTCACCGCATTCCTCCCGATAGGCGCGCGAGGACTGCAATTTCCGAATATGCCGCAGCAAGGCATTCTGATTACTGGTGATCCGCTCCGTCATACACATTGCTCCGTTCGTGATTTCTCTTTTTCGCGGGATGGTACAGTCTGATACATTATAATATTATACACAGTTGTGTCAAGCTTTGCAATATCACTCACCGCAATTTTTCATTCACTTTTGCACAGCGCACCTTCTTAAGGAGTGCCGCGCAGCAAAATTATCAGAAATTGCCAAAAATCTGCCGTAAAAAGCGGCAGGATATAGAGAAATATACAAATTTTGGCGTAAAGTTAACTTTTTCATTTTTTGCTCTTTACTTTCATTCGCTAATGTGCTAATCTATTAGCACGCTAAACTATTTCATGAATCAAAGGATTCACGGACAGACGGTGCACGACTTTGATGCAAACCGCTTGATGCCGTGATCCAACGGAAAAGGAGAGTATTACAATGAAAAAGAACTGCAAGCTTCTCGCCATGCTGACCGCGCTGGTTTTGCTTCTGTCCCTCTTTACCGCCTGCGGGAAAGAAGAATCGACTTCCGATCTTGCCTATGTGCAGGACAAAGGCGTGCTTGTCGTAGGCATCACAGATTTCGCGCCGATGGACTATCAGGACGCGGACGGCAGCTGGATCGGCTTTGACGCTGACCTCGCGACCGCCTTTGCCGAATCTCTCGGCGTCAAGGCTGAATTTGTCGAGATCAACTGGGGCACAAAGGAAATGGAGTTGGAAAACAAGGGCATCGACTGCATCTGGAACGGCATGACCTTGACGGACGGCGTAAAAGCCGCTATGAGCACCTCCGATCCCTATTGCAAAAACGCGCAGGTTGTTGTGTTGAACAGTGCAATCGCTGCGGACTATCAAACGGTGGATTCCCTTTCTGCGCTGAATTTCGTAGTGGAAGGCGGCAGCGCGGGTGCCGAACAGCTTGACGCGCTCGGCATCTCCTATCTCGAAGCGGAAACACAGGCAGACGCGCTTTTGGAGGTTGCCTCCGGCTCGGCAAACGCGTGTGTGATTGACCTTCTGATGGCAGGCGCGATGATCGGCGAGGGCACGAGCTATCCCGATTTGGTCTACACCGTCAGCCTCAACTACGAAGAATACGGCGTTGGCTTCCGCAAAGGCTCCGACCTGACCGAAAAGCTGAATGCGTTTTTCGCGGAAAACGGCGACCTGATCGCCACGCTCGCGCAGACCTACGACATTCAGGATAACATTCTTTCCGAATAAGAACGATGCTTGCAACAGTACTTACCGCGCTGTGCGAAGGCTTTTTGCGAACGCTGGAGCTATTCGCACTGACGCTGCTCGGCGCGCTCCCCTTTGGACTTGTGATCGTCTTCGGTTCCATGAGCCGTTTTAAGCCCCTCTCCCTTTTTACGCGCTTTATCGTCTGGGTTGTGCGCGGCACGCCGCTGATGCTTCAGCTCTTGATCATCTATTACGGGCCGGGACTGCTGTTCGGCGTGCAGCTCTGGGGCGGCGGAACGGCAGGGCGATACACCGCAGCGTTGACGGCATTCATTTTCAACTATGCCTGCTATTTTTCCGAAATCTATCGCGGCGGAATTGAAGCGATTCCGAAGGGGCAGACGGAAGCCGGACAGGTGCTCGGTATGAGCCGCAGTCAAATTTTCTTCCGTGTAACGCTTTTGCAGGTCATTAAGCGCATTCTGCCGCCGATCTCCAACGAGGTCATCACCCTTGTCAAGGACACCTCTCTGGCAAGAGTCATCCTCGTCTATGAGATCATTTGGGAGGGGCAGTCCTTCATCCGCAGCGACGGTCTGATCTGGCCGCTGTTCTGCACAGGTCTGTTCTATCTCGTCTTCACGGGTATTTTGACCCTCCTGTTCAGCCGTCTGGAGCGCAGGCTCAACTATTTCCGCGTGTGAGGTGCCGACATGGCAGTATTAGAGGTCAGAAAGCTTCAAAAAAGCTTCGGAAAAACAAGCGTGCTGGAGGATGTTTCCTTTTCCCTTTCCAAAGGGCAATGCCTTGCGATCATTGGCTCCTCCGGCAGCGGAAAAACCACGCTTCTGCGCTGTCTGAATTTTTTGGAGCGGGCGGACGGCGGTCAGATCCTTTTAGGCGGAGAAACGCTTTTTGACGCTGCCGCACCGAAGCCGGATCCGGAGCGTGAAATCCGGAAAAAGCGCCTGCATTTCGGGCTGGTCTTTCAGAATTTCAATCTCTTCCCCCAATATACGGCGCTGGAGAATGTGACACTGGCGCGGCGGCTTGCGGCAAAAGAGCGCGGCGAGGGCAAGCAGGCTTTCCCCCGGATAGAAGAAAAAGGTAAACGCCTTTTAACGCAGGTCGGGCTTGCGCATCGGATGGACAGCTATCCGCACCAGCTCTCAGGCGGTCAACAGCAGCGCGTCGCCATCGCGCGGGCGCTTGCGGGTGAGCCGGATATTCTCTGCTTCGACGAGCCGACCAGCGCGCTCGACCCGGAGCTGACGGGCGAGGTGCTGAAGGTCATCCGTTCCCTCCGTGCGCGTGAAACAACGATGATCATCGTCACACACGAGATTCGCTTTGCCCGTGACGTTGCGGATTATGTGATCCTCATGGATGAGGGTAGGATCGTCGAGGAGGGTCCCCCTTCCCAAGTGATCGACGCCCCTCAAGCCGAACGCACCCGCCGCTTTTTGGAGCGGTACAGTGAATAAAAAACGAGCCTCTCAGTCGCTGCTGCAACTGGGAGGCCTTATTATTTATTCAATACTTTCAATGAAATAAGAAACCGTCTCCCCGCTCGGCTCTGTAAATGTCACGGTTTCTTGCACAAGTCTACCCATGATCGCTTTTCCAAGCAGCGAACAGGCGCTGATAATCAATGTGCCGTCTTCAAGCTGATTTCCCGCGTTTGAGCTATCGAGCATCCACGACTTTGACGCATAGTATGCACCGCCCATTTTTGAATAGCGCTGTTCACTGTGCGTTTCGTCGAGGAAGACCGTCAATCGGCAATCCGTTGACAGCTCCCGCAGCGTCACCTTGCTTCCGATACCCACGGCAGTCTTCCGCGGATCGGTTAGAAAAAGTGTTTTTCCGAGGATGCTTCGGCTCCGCACATATTCCCGCCCGCGATAGCGCACAATGATCGACTCCTCATCGGCGGGGTTCGGTCGGACAAGAACGGGCTGTCCATCCTTACAATAATACTTTTGCACGCAAATCCTCCCATTTCCATTTATGCATGCAAAATCCTAAGCACTTTCTTGAAAATCCATGTATCTTCTGTTATACTAACCGAAATAGAATCGTATGAAAGAGGCTTCATACCTTTTAGGAGGCACATATGCCGAATATTATTGAGATCACCGATTTTTCAGCTCCCGCGCTTGATGTCTATGCACGCTTGACGGAGGCACAGCTTCTGAATCGGGAGCATCCCGCGCAGGGGCTTTTTATCGCGGAAAGCCCCAAGGTCATTGAGCGGGCTTTAGACGCTGGCTGCGTGCCCGTTTCCCTCCTGATGCAGCGAGAACACATCGAAGGGCAGGCGCGGGAGGTCATTCGCCGCTGCGGAGATGTCCCGGTCTACACCGCAGCGCTTGATGTGCTGACGGCGCTGACCGGCTTTCAGTTAACACGAGGCGTGCTGTGCGCCATGCGCCGACCGAAGCTGCGGAATACGGAGGAGGTATGCACCGGAGCAAGGCGCATCGCCGTTTTGGAGCATGTGGTCAATCCTACGAATGTCGGCGCGATCTTCCGCTCTGCGGCTGCGCTGCATATGGACGCAGTCCTGCTGACGCCGGAATGCAGCAACCCGCTCTACCGTCGGGCGGTACGCGTCAGCATGGGCACCGTGTTCCAAATCCCGTGGGCATTCTTGGAGAGCGTTTCCCAACTGCAACAGCTCGGATTTAAAACAGTGGCATTGGCGCTGCGCGAGGATGCGCTTGATCTCCGGGACCCGAGGCTCGCTTCGGAGGAACGGCTTGCCATTTTGCTTGGCGCAGAGGGCGACGGGCTTGCCCCGCAAACCATCGCCGATTGTGACTATACCGTGCGCATCCCAATGTCGCACGGAGTTGATTCCCTCAATGTCGCCGCCGCTTCCGCAGTCGCCTTCTGGCAACTCGGGTGCGTCAATGATGCAGCGGGTGGAGCATGACCTTTCCTGCCGCACGGGTCTTTTTCATGTCGATGATACGTTGATTCTCCGACCCACGAAAGCGCAAGGCAAGATTCTTCTTTTCAAGGACAAACCGTCCGTCCACCAGCACGTCAATGCTCTTCAAGATCTCGTCCGTCACCTCGGTATGCTTTGTTCCGCCGGGGGCAAGCTCGTCTTCGTAGGTAAAGCCGGTGTACATCCAGATGTCCTTTGCGGGAAGCTCCTTCCGCACCCGTCGGATCAGCTTGACAAGCTCCCGCTGATTGGACGGCTCGAAGGGCTCACCGCCGAGGAGCGTTAAGCCTCTGTAATAGGGCTTTTTCAGTTCGTCTATGATCCGCTGCTCCATCGCTTCGTCATACGGCTTTCCGTAATCAAAATCCCATGTCTCCGGCTGAAAGCAGCCCGGGCAGCGGTTCGTGCAGCCGGAAACAAAGACGCTCACGCGAATTCCGCTGCCGTTGGCGCAATCGGCAAGGATGATCTCGCCCACATTCATTTCATTTTACCTCAAGCATTCGCCTCATGTCCCGATTTCCCGGGACATGAGGCGGTTTTCTTTATTCCATCGTCTTACAGGAGAGGTGCAGCACTCTGTCGCGAATCTCCTGCGTCCTTCCCTGATTCCAGTACTGCGTGCCGATATAGCCGCAGGTACGGCGGGCGACATTCATCTTACTCTGGTCGCGGTTGCCGCACTGCGGACAGGTCCAGACCAGCTTGCCGTCCTCGTCCTCCTGAATCTCGATCTCACCGTCAAAGCCGCAGACCTGACAGTAGTCCGACTTTGTGTTCAGCTCGGCGTACATAATGTTGTCATAGATGAACTGCATGAGCTGCAAAACGGCTTCCACATTGTTCTGCATGTTGGGGACTTCCACA
>JAQXWB010000016.1 GCA_029225225.1 Bacillota bacterium
CGCTGCGCTCCTCGCAATGACACAGAAGAGCTACCCTAATCTGTCATTGCGAGGAGCGCAGCGACGTGGCAATCTCTTGCAGGAACTACCAACTGCATACAACCCAGTCTCCCGCACCGTCTGCCGCTTCGCGGAACGGCGGGGACATGTCCCCTGTCTACAAGGTTTTTCCCGTGACGTCAAACATACCGCAGCACGACATTGCCGAAGCTGTTGTCGATCTCGAGGAACAACACGCCCTGCGTCTCGGCGGCAGGCGTTCCCTTAATCTCGATGTTCGCGGCAATACCGCCGTCCTTGTTCACCTCCGCGCGGAACTTATCCGGCACGAGGAGAATCAGCTCGCCGAAGCTGTTGTCCACATCAATGCGGCAATTCGGCGCAAGCGACTCGCAGGCGGAGAAATCCACGGTAAAGTCGCCGAAGCTGCTGTCAATGCTGCCGCCCTTGAGCATCGGTGTGACCACAGCGGCGCGGTATTCGCCGAAGCTCATTTCGCAGTGCAGATAGCCGTTGTCGCAGCTATATTCATGATGCAGCTTTTTATTATTGTGTACGGTGGTCTTGCTCTTTCCGTGGTGCTTGAGGTGCTTGCCAAACAGGATGTCAACGAGTAGACTCGCGCCCCAAAGCAGGAGCACAATCGGGAATACGACGCCCCAGCCAAGCTCCACCTTGATCACGCTGTATGCCGAGAGCAGGAAATACAGACCCGCAAGCGACATCACCAGCCCGAACAGGGAGAAATGCCAGCGCTGACCGGAAATGCCGAGGAAGATCAGCGCGCTCGTCCACATGACCGTCCACCACGAAACATCAAAGGCGCAGAGGTGATTCATCAGCATCAGCCCGCCGATCACAAGAATGTAAAGGGCAAAAAAGACGCTGCCGAGCTTCACGCTCATGCCGCCGCTCTCCCATTCCCAAGAGACGGACGAGCCGTGCTTTTCCTTTTCCAAATTCTCCACGACCTCCGCCTCGTGAACCGTTTCCCCCGCGGGCGAATTCTTGCCGAGCAGCTCATCCACCGAGATGCCGAAGATCGCAGCAAGCTCCGGCAGCACAGTGATGTCCGGACAGGATAGATTGTTTTCCCATTTGCTGACCGCCTGCGCGCTCACGCCCATGCGCTCAGCAAGCTGTTCCTGCGTCATGCCGAGGCGTTTGCGATGAAATTTAATGCGGTCGCCGATTGTTATGTTGTTCATAGTCGTTGCCTCCTTTTTGTGCCTTCATCATGCCACAGCGCGGCAAAAAAAGCAATCATCTGAAGGTTAAAGCGCAAAAAAATTCAATTCAACCGCCGGTTGAGAAAAATCAACCGAGAAAAACTGCCATTCTTGCTACTATCCCCGTAGTAAGCGGCATCCCTGACGCGCCTTTTAGGACTTCCGTGAACATTGAATGGTGAATAACTACGCTCTAAACTATCCGCGCGGATGAAAAAACGTGAAGGTTACCCTTCTTTGTCATTGCGAGCCGAGGAACGAGGTGTGGCAATCTCGTGCAGGAACAATGCGATCATGCAAACCTATCGTCGGAGATTGCCACGCCCCCTTCGGGGTCTCGCAATGACAAAACTATCATTTTTTAACAGCCCCGGTTTTGCAGCTTATGGCATCCGCATATTTATCAATACGCCAGCTCGCTGCCGCCGATAAATTCGCGCAGGAGAGAATCGCTCGGAACCAACGCGCTGTCCACATCCGGCAGCTCCCTTAAAATCTCCACCAAATCGAACAGATCGGGATACTGTGGCAGAAGCGTTTCCAGATCATGCAGCAGATAGGGGCGATACACCGCCAGCTCGGAGGAATAGAAGGAATCCACGCTCGAATGCGCGCGCGGCTTAAAGGGCATGATATACTTCTGCTCTCCCTCATCAACACGCGCACGCATCCCAATCGTCTCCGTCAAAGCGCGCCCTCTGCCCGTGCGGTCGCGCAAAAGACGCCGCGCAAGACGGATCTTGGAAGGATGCAGTACCGACCCGTCGTGCATGGTAATGCGGGTGCGGACGGAGACATAGAGCCGCGTCGTCTGGTCGGCGTAGCCCGTCACCTCCGGATTGAGCGCGTGGATGCCCTCCATGATGACCAGCTCTCCCTTATGGCGGCGCAGGGTCTTGCCCTCGAAAACGCGCTTGCTTGTCTTGAAATCATAGCGCGGAAGCTCCACCTCCTCGCCCGCGAGAATCTGCCCGAGCTGCTGCTGGAAGAAGGGAATATCCACCCGCGTGGGCTTTTCCAAATCGAGCTTATTCTCCTTCAAAAGCGCCAGTTCCTCCTGCGTCAGCGGTGAAAAATAGTCGTCCATCTGTAGGGTATGCGTCTCCATGCCGATGCGATCCAGCTCCCGCTCAATCAAAAGCGCGGTCGTGGTCTTGCCCGAGCCGGAGGGGCCCGCCAATAAGATCACAGGCCGCTTGTCCGCATTCGCCGCGACAAGCTCCGCCGCCTGATGAATTTGATCAAAATAACGCCTGCGGTCATGCTCGATCACCGCGGCAGGGTCAGTCGTCAAAAGCGCGGATAATTGGTCAGTCGTCATTTCATACTTCTCCTTTGGCGTATGTGTATTTATATATTATAGCAAATTGTCAATCGTTTTGGTATCCTTTTTTCAATATTTTGTGCAAAACAGCAAAATGATGCAAAGAAGTATCCTAATTCTACAAATATTTCCCCGCATATTGTCTACTTTGCCTATTTTTCCCCATCTGTGGGTTTCAGCCTTGCAAGCCGCAGAGGAAAGGGATAAAATAAGAATAGAGGCAACCCCCATTACATTTTTTATAAGGAGGATATCATGAAACACATTCTGAAACGCAGCCTCGCATTCGTCTGTATGCTCGCCCTGTTGGTCGGCATCGCCCCCCTCGCGCTCACCGCTTCTGCGGCATAGGTCAGGGAGTTCACGGTCCTATCCACCACGGATATGCACGGACGCTGCTGGGACACCAATGTTCTGAACGATTCCAAAATGACAAACAGCATGCTCAATGTAGCCACTGCGGTCAAGGGCGTCCGCGCCGAGAAGGAGAATGTCATCCTGATCGACAACGGCGATACCTATCAGGGTACCCCCGTCTCCAGCTACCAGCTCTCGCTGCAAAAGCAGGGCAAAACCGATCTGCCCAACCCGATGGCGCTCAGCCTGAAGGAGATCGGCTATGACGCAGCCACCGTCGGCAACCATGAATTTAACTACGCGTGGGATCTGATGAATGACGTCCGCGCTTATTTGGCGGACGGCACAAAGGGCAACGCCGTGACGAGCCTGTGCGCCAACCTCTACTATGACGGCAGCGACGGCGTCCACGCCAAGGGTGAAAATGTCTTTACACCGTATATGTTCAAGACCTTCACCGTCGGCGGCAAGGACTATAAGATTGCCATCATCGGCTTTGAAAACACCGACTGCCCGCGCTGGGATGTTCCCGACAACTATCCCGGCATCGTCTTTACCCATCCCGATAACACCACCGGCTCGATGGCATGGGAAGCAGAGAAGTACATCGCCGCAGTCAAGGCAGAGGGTGCCGACTTCATCATCGTCGCCTACCACTCCGGTCTCGGTGACGGCGCAGCCCCCGAGGACATCGTCTTCGGTACGAACTCTGAAAATCAGGTTCTCTCGATGATCAAGAACACTGAGGGCATCGGCATGGTCATCGCCGGACACGACCACTCCACCGGCTACTCCGGCACCAAGTATGAGGACAAGGCAGGCAACGAGGTCATCGTCGTCAACGGCGGCGGCAACAACCTGACCTCCACCACCTTTGCCATCAACGAGGATGGCACGATCTCCCTCAAGGCGCACGAGGATCTTGCACTGAAAAATTACGACGCAGATGCCGCGCTGAAGGAAAAGATCCAGCCCTATGTCACGCTTGCCTCCGAATACGTCGATAAGGTCTTCGGTACGATCAAGGAAGGCGACTGGTCCACGAGCACCAAGTTCTATTTGGAGCAGACCGATACCATCGACCTCATCAACCGCGCGCAGATTTCCCGTGGTTCTGTGTACATGGCGGCAAAGTACGACACCGAGGAGAAGGTCGCAGCGCTTTACGAAAAGACCGGTCTTGACCACCTGACGGTCGACTGCTCCTCCACCTCCGTCGTCGTCAGCGGCAACTATACCGTGCAGCCCGGCGAGATGTCCATGAAGGATATCTACCGTCTCTACAAATATGACAACACCCTTTATTTGATCCCGATGACCGGCACGCAGATCAAGGAAGCGCTCGAGTTCAACGCTGCAACGCACCTCTCCGTCAACACCTCGAGCGGCACGCCCGTCTTCTCCACCACCGACGACAACTTCACCAACCCCATCTTCTACGGCTTGGACTTTGAATATGATATGTCCAAGGAAGCCTACAGCCGTATTACCAATCTGAAATTTGCCGACGGCAGAGAGGTTGATCCTGCCAAGACCTACATCATGGCGGTCAATAACTATCATCTCGGCAATACCAGCGGTCCGTTCGCAGACTACACCACCACGGATGCCGTTTGGTCGCAGACCGACGATCTCGGCGGCGGCGTCGTGCAGGATCTGATCGCGGAATTCGTCGCGGACGAGACTGCGAAGAATGGCGGTGTCTCCCCCGCACCGTCTCACTGGAAGCTTGTCTACACCGGTGAGATCACAGTCGGCGAAGCAACCGGCAAGTACATCGGCGACCTTGTCTCCGACCCGACCAAGCTGGCAGACGGCGACACCGTCATGATCCACTATCCCGCAGGCAACGCGCTCGTTTCCAATGTCGCCTCCGGCACGAAGCTTGCTCCTGCCGCCGACCTCACGACCGGCAAGGATCAGATCGGCACGGACAACGAGACGGTTCTCTTCACCGTAAAGAAGGACGGTGAATACTTCCTCTTTGTTGATGCCGACGGCAAATACATGACCTCCGGCGCGACCGGCAACAGTCTTTCCATGACGGACGAAAAGAGCGAATACAGCCTGTGGTCCTTTGAAGCCACCGAGGGCGGCTTCCACATCCGCAATGTCAACGCCGCATATAACGGCAACAAGAATCAGGCGCTTGAATTCTATGGCGGCTTCACAACCTACGGTCTTTCCTCCGGCGGCAGTGCCTACATTTTCAATCTCTATAAAATCCCCACCGCTTGCGAGCATAAGAACACTGAGGTGCGCGGCAAGGTAGAAGCTACCTGCACCAAGGACGGCTACACTGGCGACACCTACTGCACCGACTGCGGCGAGAAGCTTGCAGACGGCAAAGCAATCCCCGCGCTCGGTCATGACTGGAGCGCATGGGTCACCGTCTATCAGCCCACCTGCGCTACCGAAGGTCTGAAGGTCCGCACCTGCGCCCGCTGCAACGAGACGGAGGAAGCGGTGATTGCCAAGACCGAGACATGTCTTGCAGCAGAGTATAAGGATATTGACCTGAAGGATTGGTATCATGAGGAAGTCGAATTTGCCCTTGCCAACGGTCTGATGAACGGCGTGGGCAACAACAGCTTCGATCCGAACGGAAAGCTGACCCGCGCAATGCTCGTCACCGTCCTGTATCGTTACGAGGGCTCCCCGAGCGTTGAAGGTCTGGAAAATCCGTTTAAGGACGTTCCCGCAAAGGAATGGTACACTGACGCCGTCCTTTGGGCTGCTTCCAACGGCATCGTCAACGGCACCGGCGACGGCAAGTTCTCCCCCGAGGACAACATCACCCGTGAGCAGGTCGCGACGATCTTCCACCGCTACAATAAGGTGCCCGCAGGCAAGGGCGATCTGACCGTCTTCCCCGACGCGGGCACGGTCGATGCCTATGCGGTTGACGCGATGAAGTGGGCCGTCGGTGAGGGCATCATCAACGGCTCCGACGGCAAGCTCGACCCGCTCGGCAACGCCACCCGCGCCCAAATCGCCGCAATCTTCTACCGCTACATCACAAAATAATCCAACGATTCAAAGGGCTGCAGGCATCCGCCTGCAGCCCTGATTTTATACTTTCTCTATAGGGCGGGGACATGTTCCAATGTCACTTAGTTAAGGACTACAGGGTATCGCAGGGATGCGGGGCCCTATTCGCGGAAATAATGCAGAATTCTCTCCACCTTGTTTCCATTGCCGCCGATGTAGTTTCGCAGATCTTCTAAAAATTCTTCATTTGTGTGCTTTACGAGGTCTGCACCATACAAGGGCGGGATGATATTGCGGTTTCCTGTGCCAAAAACAGCCACTTTCCAAATGATCGATGCACAGGTCGCCATTGGCATCATGAAATAAAATTTGCATATCCTCTGACAGTACCACAGCATGTTACACGGGAGCAAAGGGCGTGCAGTCAATTTCCAACAAGTCCCCGACCTGAAAGGGGGCAGGTAAATCCACGGTACGCATATTGTTTGGGGCAAACAGCAAGGACGCGGTATCCCCATTGCTCACCGCTTCCCGATGGGTAAAGTATGTCTAATACTGCCCGTCAGAATAAAAGCTCCATGTTTTCAGCCTTTGCCCATTCCGATGCTCCCAAATCTCTAAAACGTGCCATGCACGCAAAGGATCTTTTATAAGCTGCTGCGCTACTTCCTCATAATTTGCAAACTCGATGCTTTCAAACTTCCATGCGGAGAGAAAAGGACGAAGAAGATACCGTTTTCCTCTGCTTTCTTTCGAAGAACGTATTGCTGCCTCTGCCAACTGTGCATATTGCGGAAAGCCAAATGGCTTTAACAGATCGTTCTTCCACTGCAATGTAATATCTGTCTTTGAAATGAATTGCGCCATATCAAAGCGATCCAAATTCCGCAACAAGTGCCCGCCCACCTTTTTTGATGATATTGTTGAAATACTTCTCGCCAACGGCTAGAGGATTCTAAGGAACCTCTGAATAAATCTGCAAGAGCGGCCGGCGAGAGATTTTGTCGCAAATTGAGGTTGAAATACCGCAGGAATACTTTGTGTATTTCAAGGTTTTCCAACCGAAAAGTTGCGGCAAAAGATCCGCCGAGCGCCGCAGCCGATTTGTTCAGAGGTTCCCTGGTATAAAACGGGCAAAAAAGAACGGTCACACAATTCCGATGAACTGTGTGACCGTATTTATTATGGTGTATTTCCTACGCTGTCAGCACGAATTTCTGATTAGCGCTTGTTGCGGATTGCAGCCTGTGCAGCGGCGAGGCGGGCGATGGGGACGCGGAAGGGGCTGCAGGAGACATAGTCCAGACCGACCTGATGGCAGAATTCGACGGAAGCGGGGTCGCCGCCGTGCTCGCCGCAGATGCCGAGCTTGAGGTTCGGGCGGGTCTGTCTGCCGAGCTCCGCAGCGGTCTTGATCAGGCGGCCGACGCCGGTCTGGTCGAGATGCGCGAACGGGTCGAACTCATAGATCTTCTTATCATAGTACGCGTCAAGGAACTTGCCCGCGTCGTCACGGCTGAAGCCGAAGGTCATCTGGGTCAGGTCATTCGTGCCGAAGGAGAAGAACTCGGCTTCCTTCGCGATCTCGTCAGCCGTCAGCGCGGCGCGCGGGATCTCGATCATCGTGCCGACCTTGTACTTCATCTCAACGCCGGCTTCGGCGATGATCTTATCGGCGGTCGCAACGACGACATCCTTGACATACTTCAGTTCCTTGACCTCGCCGACCAGCGGGATCATGATTTCCGGCTCGATGCGGTACCACGGGAATTCGTGGTTGACCTTGATGGCGGCGTTGATGACAGCGGTGGTCTGCATCTCGGCGATCTCCGGATAGGTGACAGCCAGACGGCAGCCGCGGTGACCCATCATCGGGTTGAACTCGTGCAGGGAAGCAATGACTTCCTTCAGTTCTTCGACGCTGATGTTCAGCTCCTCCGCGATCTCAGCAATGTCCTCTTCCTTGGTCGGCAGGAACTCATGCAGAGGCGGGTCGAGGTAACGGACGGTCATCGGACGGCCCTGCAGCTCGCGGTACATCTGCTCGAAGTCGCTCTGCTGATAGGGCAGAATCTTGGCAAGGGCTTCCTTGCGCGCCTCGACGGTCTTGGCGACGATCATTTCGCGCATTGCCTTAATACGGGTGGCTTCAAAGAACATATGCTCGGTGCGGCAAAGACCGATGCCATCAGCACCGAAAGCGACTGCCTGCGCGGTGTCGCGGGGGTTGTCGGCGTTGGTGCGCACGCGGAGGGTGCGGAAGCTGTCCGCCCACTTCATCAGACGGTTGAAATTGCCGCTGATGCTTGCCGGAACGGTGGCGACGGCACAGCCGTAGATGTTGCCGGTGGAGCCGTCAATAGAGATCCAGTCGCCATCACGGTAGGTCTTACCGGCGAGGGTGAAGTACTTCTCTTCTTCGTGCATGGTGATCTCGCCGCAGCCGGAGACGCAGCAGGTACCCATGCCGCGAGCGACAACGGCTGCGTGGGAGGTCATGCCGCCGCGGACGGTCAGAATGCCCTGCGCGGCTGCCATGCCCTCGATGTCTTCGGGGCTGGTCTCGAGACGGACAAGAACGACCTTCTCGCCGTTGGCTGCCCAAGCCTTTGCGTCCTCAGCGGTGAAGACGACACGGCCGCAGGCTGCGCCGGGGGAGGCTGCGAGGCCCTTACCGACGACCTCGGCTGCCTTCAGCGCAGCGGCGTCGAACTGCGGGTGCAGCAGAGCGTCGAGCTGCTTCGGCTCAACACGCATAACGGCTTCCTCGCGGGAAATCATGCCCTCGTCGACGAGGTCGCAGGCGATCTTCAGCGCGGCAGCGGCGGTACGCTTGCCGTTACGGGTCTGGAGCATGTAGAGCTTGCCGTTTTCGATGGTAAACTCCATGTCCTGCATATCGCGGTAGTGGTTCTCGAGCCGGTTCGCGATATCGACGAACTGCTTATAGACACCGGGCATATCCTCTTGCAGCTTAGAGATCTTGCTCGGGGTGCGGATGCCGGCGACGACATCTTCGCCCTGTGCGTTGATGAGGTATTCGCCGAAGAGTGCCTTTTCACCGGTAGCGGGGTCACGGGTGAACGCAACGCCGGTGCCGGACTTGTCGTTCAGGTTGCCGAAGACCATCGGCTGAACGTTGACGGCAGTGCCCCAAGAATAGGGGATGTCGTTCATGCGGCGGTAAACATTGGCGCGGGGGTTATCCCAAGAACGGAAGACTGCCTTGATGGCTTCCATAAGCTGAACGGCAGGATCGGTCGGGAAGTCCTCGCCCTTTTCCTTCTTATAGTGTTCCTTGAACAGCACGACGAGCTTCTTCATGTCGTCTGCATCGAGGTCGATGTCATTCTTGACGCCCTTTTCTGCCTTGACTTCGTCGATGATGACTTCGAAGGTCTTCTTGGAAAGCTCCATAACGACATCGGAGAACATCTGGATGAAGCGGCGATAGGAGTCATAAACGAAACGGGTGAATGCGGGAGTGGGGTTGCCTTCGATCAGACCGGCAGCGACCTCGTCGTTCAAGCCGAGGTTCAGGATGGTGTCCATCATGCCGGGCATGGAAGCGCGGGCGCCGGAGCGGACGGAGACGAGGAGGGGATTCTTCGCGTCGCCGAACTTTTTGCCGTTGATTTTTTCGATTTTTGCCAGAGCCTCGTAGACCTGAGCTTTGATCTCGTCGTTGATGCTGCGGCCGTCCTCATAGTACTTGGTACAGGCTTCGGTAGAGATGGTGAAGCCCTGCGGAACCGGCATACCGAGGTTGGTCATTTCGGCGAGGTTCGCACCCTTGCCGCCGAGCAGCTCACGCATGGAGCCATTGCCTTCGGAGAACAGGTATACATACTTGTGCATAGTTTGTTTAACCCCTTTCGTGTGTTGGAAACGGCATTTCACAACCGTTTCAGGCATTTTTAGTTTTGAAGATTTTAATCGCCCAAAAAGTATAGCACATCTGTTCCGATTTTGCAAATAATTTCCGCAAAAAATCGAAAAAAACAGGAAAAAAATTTCCTCTCCGTCCGAAAATGTAAAAAAATACCGCCGCGCGGCGAAAAAGCGCGCGGCGCAGCCGAAAAAATACGGCAAAATATGGTGTTTTCTGAAAGAAAGCGCTTCCTCCTCCCAATCGACCGCGAAGCGGTAGAAGGAAGTGCCTGCACACGGGCGGATACTATCCGCCACTACGGCATGAACTACGAAATTTCTCGTGGGGACGGAGTGTTCCGCAACCTATTCACTATTCACTATTCACTATTCACTATTCACTATTCACTGTTCACTGCCCCCCTCAGTCCTCTACCCGGCACGTTTCGGCAGGCGAATGGTCAAGACGATCTCCGTGTCTGTCTCCTCCTGCTTTGCCTGCGCGTCGATGCCCGCGCCGCGTACCAGCTCAAGGGAATGGTTCACGCTGTTGAGAAACAGCCGCACATCCCGCACGATGAGCTTGCGCAGTCCCCGTTTCGGCTCCTGCGTGCGTTTTTTCTCCAAATACGCCTCAATGTATGCCTCTGTCTTTGCCACATTCAGTTGCTGCTTCACAATGGTGTGCAGCACCTCCAGCCGCTCCTCCTCCGTTTCCAGCCGCAGCAGCGCCCGCGCATGGCGTTCGGAAAGCCCGTTTTCACGCAGCTCGGCAAGCACCTGCGGACTGTGCCGAAGGAGGCGGAGCTTGTTGGCGACGGCGCTCTGACTTTTTCCCACCCGCGCCGCCGCCTGTTCCTGACTCAGGTGATACAACCGCATCAGCCTTGCCAGTCCCTCCGCCTCTTCGATGTAATCGAGGTCGCGCCGCTGTAGGTTCTCCACCAGCGCGACCATGCCTGACTGCTCCTCGTCCACCGTCAGCAAAATGCACGGCACCTCTGTGCAGCCTGCCAGCTTTGCCGCCCGCAGCCGCCGCTCCCCTGCGACCAGCTCATATTCGCTTCCGCGCCGCCGCACGGTGAGCGGCTGCAGGATGCCGTATTGCTCGATGCTTGCTGCAAGCTCCCGCAGCCCCTCGGGGTCGAAAATTTTGCGCGGCTGCGACGGATTTGGGTGAAGTCTGCCGATCGGCAGATAGAGCACGCGTCCGCTTTCGAGCAGTCCACGGTTTTTTCTCACCGTATCTCCTCCCTTCATAAAAATCTCCCCGCCTCATATTTTACGCGAAACCCATGCGAAATCGCGCGAAAGCAGAGAGGAAAACCACAAGAAATTGCGATTATTTTATTTCCCGTCCACAACATCTTGGGAAATAAGCGGGAAATACGGGATTTGCGGCGGCAATGCCGAAAAATGGCGAAACGAGCGCTTGTACTGTGCGCCTTTTTTCGGTATAATAAAATAGAAAGCGTTCATTCGATTATCGATAAAGCTCCTCTGTAGGCGACATGTCCACGCCCTACAGATGTGCAGCGATGGAGAAAAACAGCAAATCCCGCAGGAGGAATACACCATGGAACTGAAATTACTTGCCGTCGGCGATGTTGTCGCAAGCGGCGGTTTGGATTATTTGAAAGCCCAGCTTCCTGCGCTGAAACGGGAGAAAGCAATCGACTTCTGCGTCGTCAACGGCGAAAACACCGCCGTTTTAGGGCTGACGCCGCAGCAGGCGGACGAAATTCTCGATGCCGGCGCGGATGTCATCACAATGGGTAACCACACTTGGAGCAAGCGGGAACTGATCCCCTATATCGGTCACTCGCGCGAGCTTTTGCGCCCCGCGAATCTCCCGCCGCAGCAGCCCGGGCGCGGTTGGGGCGTTTACCGGCGCTCCTTCGGGGAGATTGCCGTGATCGACCTGATCGGTCGGTGCGGCATGGACTACACGCCGGACAATCCTTTTTTGCAGGTCGAGCGGATTATAAGCCGACTGGAGACGAAGCTGATTTTTGTCGAGCTGCACGCCGAGGCGACCTCGGAAAAGCTTGCGATGGGCTGGATGCTTGACGGCAAGGTCAGCGCCGTCTGGGGCACGCACACCCATGTCCAGACCTCGGATGAACGCATTTTGCCCCACGGGACAGGCTACCTGACCGACCTCGGCATGACGGGACCGCGCGATTCCGTCCTCGGCATCCGTCCCGAGCTGTCCTACAAAAAATTTCGCGGCGACCTGACCGGGCGCTACGAGCCTGCGCCCGGTCCCTGCAAATTAGAGGGCTGCATTTTCACGGTGGACGGAAATACGGGGCGCTGCACCGATATAGAAAGGGTGAGACTGAGTGATTAAATTCGTTCACGCGGCGGATCTGCATTTGGACGCTGCGTTTTCCGGCGTTTCTCCCGAACAGGCCGCACAGCGGCGCAGGGAGCAGCGGCAGGCGCTCGCGTCCTTGGCAAAGGAGTGCCGCGGCTGTGATCTTGTCTTGCTTGCGGGCGACCTGTTCGACAGCGCGCGCGTTTATCAGGATACGATTGACGCGCTGAAGACCTTTTTTTCCGCAATCGACGCAGAGGTTTTCATCGCCCCGGGCAATCACGATTTTGTGACGAGCGGTTCTCCGTATCTGACGGAGCATTGGGGCGAAAACGTCCATATTTTCACAAAAAACGAGATAGAATGCGTGCATTTGGAGGCGCTGCGCTGCGATGTCTACGGTGCAGGCTTCACAAGCGCGGAGGCGCCCGATCTGCTCTCCGGCTTCCGCGTGCGCGACCCCGAGGCGCTAAACCTCATGGTGCTGCACGGTGACTTGCAGCCGAATTCCCCCTACAACCCGATCACGCCCGAGGATATCGCCTTTTCCGGGCTGGATTATCTCGCCCTCGGACATATCCACGCAAGCTTTGTCAAACGGTGCGGCAAGACGATCTGCGCCATGCCCGGCTGCCTGATGGGACGCGGCTTCGACGAGTGCGGTCAAAAGGGCGCGCTTCGCGTCACCTTAGGGGAAGCAGACTGTCAAACGGATTTTGTCCCGATTCCGACCAGAAGATATGAGATTCTCTCCGTCGAAGCGGGCGACGATCCGCTTGCAGCCATCCGTGCCGCTCTGCCCGAGCAAACGCGTGAGGATTGCTACCGCATTCTTTTAACGGGCGAAGCGGAGCGCCCCGATACGGACGTGCTCGAAAGCATCCTCGCGCCTTCGTTTTACAGTCTCTCCGTGCGCGACCGAACCTATCCCAAGCAGGCACTCTGGGCAGCTTCCGGCGAGGACACCCTGCGCGGACATTTCCTGCATGAACTGAAGACGCAATATGACACAGCAGACGAGGTAAGCCACCGCACGATCACACTGGCGGCAAGGCTGGTCACGAATCTGATGGACGGACGGGAGGCAGGGATATGAGGATTCTCAAAATGCGCGCCTCCTTCGGAAAGCTGCACGGCGAATTGACCCTCGACGAAGGCTTCAACTGTCTGTGTCTGCCGAACGAGGCGGGAAAATCGACATGGAGCGCGTTTTTGGTCGCCATGCTCTATGGCATAGACACCTCCGAGCGCGCCGGCGCTGCGAATCAGGGCTTGCCTGCGAAGGAGCGCTATAAGCCGTGGGACGGTGGCGCGATGGAGGGCGCGATGGAGCTTTTATGGAACGGGCGGCATATCACAATCGAACGTACAACCAAGGGACGCGTCCCGATGGGCGTTTTCCGCGCCTACGAGACGGACAGCGGCGCAAGCGTACCGGAGCTGACAGCGGAAAACTGCGGTCGCACCCTGTGCGGCGTCGAGCGCTCGGTCTTTGAGCGGACGGCATTCATCCGCCAGCTCGGACTTGCAGTGACCGGTGACGCCGCGCTCGAACAGCGGCTGAACGCGTTGGTCTCCACCGGCGAGGAAGGTGCAAAGTCCTACTCCGAGCTGGAAAAGGAGCTGCGCGCCGTCAAGAACCGGCTGACGGGACGCGCCGGACGCATTCCGAAGCTGACGGAGCGCGCGCAGGCAGTGGAAAAAACGCTGGCAGAGCTGCGCGCAATGCAGGACGAGGCGCTTACTCTGACCGCGCAGCGCGACGAGGCGGCAAAGGAAGCCGCGCATTTGGAAGCCCTGCAAAGGCGCATCACCCGTGCGCAGAACGCCAAAAAGCGCGTTGCTTACAGTGAAGCGGCACAGAAGCTGCAAGCGCAGGAGCTGCTTTGCAACAAGCTCCGCGAGACGGTCGAAGCGCTGCCGACAGAGCAGGAGCTGCACAATCTGCGGCGGGAACTGGACGCGGCGGAGAGCGCCTTGCAGACAGCACGGATGGAAGCGGCGTTTTATGTCAGCGACGTGCCGAAGCCCGCAGTACCGCAGTGTTTTGAAGGCATGGATGCGGAAGCCGCGCGGGAAAAGGTGCATGACGACGTGCTGGAATATCAGAAGCTGCGCGCCGTCAAGGCGGCGAAAGCCCTTCCCCTTCTGCTGCTTGCTGCCCTTCTCCTTTTGGCGGGCGTGGGGCTGTGCTTTGTCCTGCTCCCGTTGGGACTTGCCCTCTCCGGGATCGGCGCGGTCTTGCTTTGCGTCTTATATGTATATATCACCCGCCGCAAGACCCGCGCAAGGGAGAGCGCGCACAAAGCGGATTTGATCTTATCCCGCTACGGGGTGGAGAACTGCGAGGAGCTTGACGCGCTGTCTTCCCGTTACATGGAGACGCTGCAAAACTACGACGCGGAATGCGCAGAGGCGGAGGCGAAAAAGCAGGCGTTGCAAAAGGCGGTCGAGGACGCTGCCGCGCAGGTAGACGCACTGGTCGCAAATGCCGCCCGTTTCGCCCCCGATTGCCGCACCGCCGCAGACTGCCGCGAGGCAATCGCCGCCGCGCAGCGTGCGTATGAGCATCTTTTGGGCGAGAGCCGCGTTTTGGAAGGGCTGCGCAGGCAGTGCGACTCCATGCGCTTTCTGCTGGACGAGACAGAAGACGCGGCAGAGGACGCCGAGGCACTGACTCTTGATGAGGCAAAAATCTCCTACGAGCAGCGCCGTGCGGCAGAAAAATGCAGTGACCTGACGACGCGCCTTGCCGCGCTGCGGGGCGCGATCTCCGCAAAGGGCGACCCTATCGTTTTGGAGGCAGAGTCGGAGCGTTTGCAGGAAGCACTTGCACAGGCGCGGGAGCAGAGCGATGCCGTCGAGCTGGCGTTGGCTGCGCTGCAAAAGGCGGATGAAGCCCTTCGTTCGCGCTTTGCCCCGCAGATCACCGCCGAGGCAGGTGCGATCTTGTCGGAGCTGACCGAGGGAAAATATCCGAGGCTCCTGCTTGCGCCGGATATGCGGCTGTCGGTGCGTGAGGAGACGGGCACTGTCATGCGTCCCGCTGCCGCAATGAGCTGCGGCACTGCGGATCAGATGTACCTCGCACTGCGTCTTGCCATGTGTCATAAGCTCCTGCCCGACGACGCGCCGCTGGTCTTGGACGATGCACTGGTCAATTTTGACGATACCCGCGCCGCCGCCGCCCTGCGCGTGCTGCGTGAGGAGGCAAAAAATCGGCAGGTGATCCTGTTCACCTGCCGCCAATTTGAGGAAGCGATATAATGTATTTTGATTCTCACAGTCATATGGACGACCGCCGTTTTGACGGCGACCGTGAAGCGATCATGGAAGATCTGAAAAATCACGGGGTCGGGCTGCTCATGAACATCGGCTGCGATTTGGAATCCTCCGAACGCTCCGTCGCGCTGGCAGAACGCTATCCCTTTGTCTATGCCGCCGTGGGCAGCCATCCCGACGACGCCGACCGGGTAGACGGCAAGCTGCTCGACCGCTACCGCAGCCTTGCCGGGCATGAGAAGGTGCGCGCCATCGGGGAGATCGGCTTGGACTATCACTATGAGGATGTGCCGCGCGCGCAGCAGATCATCGCGTTTGAGCAGCAGTTAGAGCTTGCCGAAGCGCTGAAACTGCCCGTCATTGTCCACGAGAGAGAGGCGCACGGCGACGCGATGGAGATCGTCAAGCGCCATCCCGACGCGCATGGCGTATTCCATTGCTTCTCCGGCTCAAAGGAGTTGGCGCTCTGGCTGGTCGAACGCGGGTGGTACATCGGCTTTACAGGCGTTGTGACCTTCAAAAACGCGCGCAGAGCCGTCGAAGCGGTGCAGGCGCTGCCGCTTGAGCGCATTTTGATTGAGACGGACTGCCCCTACATGGCGCCCGAACCCTATCGCGGACGGCGCAACGACAGCCGCTATGTCCCCCTCGTCGCGGCAAAGATCGCCGAGCTCAAAGGCATCTCCCCCGAGGAAGCCGGCAGCATCACCACCGAAAACGCCAAACGCCTGTTTGCAATTCCTTAACACCCCTGTAGGGTGGGGACAGTCCTAAGCCGGTGCAGGAACTCTCAAGTGCATACAAACTTACAACCTGAGATTGCCACGTCGCTGCGCTCCTCGCAATGACAAA
>JAQXWB010000017.1 GCA_029225225.1 Bacillota bacterium
CGCTGCGCTCCTCGCAATGACAAATAGGGCATCCCCTTCGGTGTCATTGCGAGGAGCGTAGCGACGCGGCAATCTCATGCAGGTACTTCTTTTCTGCTTATTCTTTTCCTTCGGTTTCACTCAGCGCAAATGCCTCCATGAGTTTGCAAAGGATACAGTGAGCGATTTCATATTGCTCCGGCGACAGTCGCTGCAAGCGTTCTGTCAGACTCTGCACATCGTTCTTCGGCGTATCCTCCAGCAAGAGAGTCCCGCTGGAAACGGAGAGCGCCTTGCAAATCTTGAGCAGCGTAGTCAACGATACGCCGACAGTTCCGCGCTCGATTGCGGAAAGACTTTTCGTTCCGATTCCGATGATTTCCGAGAACTTTTCCTGCGTATATCCTGCCTTTTCCCGTTCTCGCTTAATGTTCGCCCCAACGAGTACATTGATCTCTTTCTTTTTTGTCATAACAGCACCACCTTTTACCATTAGTTTATGTAATGCTGTTCTTGACTGGAACACATTATCTGCGTTACAATTATCGCATTATTAATGCGACTTCTAGACAAAGAAGGAGAATCATTATGTACATGAAAGAAAATGCGTTGGTACGAACCGCAATAGAACTCATACAGTTGGGAAAGCGGCTGGAAAAGGCGCGCGGGGAGCTGCGGCGTCTTGTGGAAAGGGGAATGCCCTATGAATCCGATGAGATGAAGGAAGCACTGCAAGCCTGCATGGCGCTGAATTTACAATGGCGTGCGTTGGAGCAGCGGTATCTTGCGCTGAAGGAGGAGGTACAAAGCAAAAAAGCTGGCGGCTGATAGCGCCCCTACGAGACATGCCCATCCAACGCCGTAGGGGCGGATATTATCCGCCCGAGTGCAGGAACTACCGAGTGCGTACAAGCTTGCTTGTATGTACCGTCTGCCGCTTACGCGGTCGGCGGGGACATGTTCACGCCCTACAGGGGCACGATTTTTTGATTGACGGTGATACAGAATTTTGGAGACAGAAAAATCGGTCGGCAAAAGCCGACCGATTTGTGTTTTTACTTTTCGGATTCTGCAAGCTCTTTCAGGGCATCCTTGCGGCTGAAGTTGGCTCTGCCCTTTTCGTCGTAGCCCATGAACTTGACCCATGTCATATCGCCGACGTTCAGGACGTCCTCGACCTTCTCCACGCGGCGGTTTTCCAGCTTGGAGATATGCACCATGCCATCATGACCCGGGGCGATCTCGACAAACGCGCCGATGGGCAGGATGCGGACGACCTTGCCGTAGTACAGTGCGCCGACCTCGGGGACGAAGCAGATATCGTCGATCATCTTCTTTGCGGCATAGCCTGCTGCGGAATCGACTGCGGCGATGAAAACATTGCCGTCGTCGTCGATATCGACCTTTGCGCCGGTATCCGCGCAGATCTTCTGAATGGTCTTGCCGCCGGAGCCGATAACCTCGCGGATCTTATCCACGGGAATCTGCATGGAGATCATCTTCGGGGCGTACTCGGATACATCGGGACGCGGCGCTGAGATGCACGGCAGCATGACCTGCTCCAAGATCTCCAAACGCGCCTTGCGGCAGCGCTCCAAGGCGTCCGCGATGATTTCCATCGTCAGACCCTTGTTCTTGAGGTCCATCTGAATGGCAGTGACGCCCTCGGTCGTACCGGCGACCTTGAAGTCCATCTCGCCGTGGAAGTCCTCAACACCCTGAATGTCGGTGAAGGTTCTCCACTCGCCCGTCTCCTGATCGGAGATCAGACCGCAGGAGATGCCCGCGACCGGACGCTTGATGGGCACGCCCGCGTCCATCAGTGCCAGCGTGGAGCCGCAGATGGAGCCTTGGGAGGTCGAGCCGTTGGAGGACAGAACCTCGGAGACAACGCGGATGGCGTAGGGGAACTCCTCAACGCTGGGGATCACGGGCAGCAGCGCTTTTTCGGCGAGGGAGCCGTGACCGATCTCGCGGCGGGAGGTGGAGCGTGCGGCACGCGCTTCGCCGGTGGAGAAGGACGGGAAGTTATAGTGATGGATATAGCGCTTGGTGTCCTCCTGATAGATGGTGTCGAGCTTCTGCGCGGCAGAGAGAGTGTTCAGCGTGCAGATGGAGAGCACCTGCGTCTGACCTCTTGCGAACAGACCCGAGCCATGGACGCGCGGCAGAACACCGACCTCGGCGTCGAGGGGACGAATCTCGTCCATCTGTCTGCCGTCTACGCGCTTGCCTGCGAGCAGCCACTTCTTGACGACCTTCTTCTGCATCTTATACAGGCAGACGTCAATGTTGATGTCGAAGTCCTCGTATTTCTCTGCGAACTTCTCGGCGAAGTCGCGGCGGGCGGCGGTCAGGCGCTCCTCGCGGATGTTCTTGTCGTCGGTATCGAGGGCGTATTCGATCTGATCCATGCCGTAGGCACACAGGTCATCGAGCAGGTCATGGTTGACGGCTGCCTTCTCAAAGGTGAACTTCGGCTTGCCGATCGTCTCGACGATGGTGTTAATGAACTTGACGACCTCCATGTTCGTCTCGTGGGCGATACGGATGCACTCCAAGACGATGGCTTCGGGGGCTTCCTTGGCTTCCGTCTCGATCATGACGACCTTCTCAAAGGTGGAGGCGATGCAGACGAAGCAGTCGGCGGCGTTGCGCTGCTCGGTGGAGGGGTTGATGAGATATTCGCCGTTCAGGTGGCAGACGTTGGTGGTGGCGATGGGCCCGTTCCAAGGCACATCGGAGCAGGCGACGGAGATGGACGCGCCGAGGGACGCGACGATCTCGACGGGGTTGTCATAGTCGTTCGTTAGCACGGTGCAGGTGACGACGACGTCATTTCTCAGCTCGTCGTCAAACAGCGGGCGCATCGGGCGGTCGATGATGCGGCTGTTGAGGATGCCGCGCTCGGAGGGCTTGCCCTCGCGGCGGTTGAAGCTGCCGGGGATTCTGCCGACGGAGTACATCCGCTCCTCAAACTCGATGGTGAGGGGGAAGTAGTCAATGCCGGGCTTGGGATCGGGCGAGCAGGTGACGGTGGTGAGAACGGTGGTGTCGCCGTAACGGCAGATGCACTCGGCGTCGGCAAGCTCCGCGACCTTACCGGTTTCTACGGTAAAGGGACGGCCGCCGATCATCGTCTCAAACACATGATGCTTGGGATACTGTTTTCTGGTAATCATTGGTTGACCTCCTGTTATTTTTTTCACGGGAGGTTTAGCACTTGAAGCCGAAGCCGCTTTTAGGGCGTTTGAATTGTCATTGCGAGGGCGCTTGCGCCCGTGGCAATCTGATTGGATCATGCGAAACAACCCGATTAGATTCCAACGTCGGCTTCGCCTCCTCGGAATGACACGGAGGGGTGGCGCTGTGTTTTGTCGGCTGCGCCTTCAACTGCTAAACGGCGCTCCCGTGTGCGGGGAATGTGAAAATGGGCGACCGCGCGGGCCGCCCATAGATGCGCTATTACTTACGGATGCCCAGCTTTGCAATGATGGCGCGATAGCGGTTGATGTCCTTCTTTGCAAGATAGTCGAGCAGGCTGCGGCGCTTACCGACCATCATGAGCAGGCCGCGACGGGAGT
>JAQXWB010000018.1 GCA_029225225.1 Bacillota bacterium
AAAAATTTTGAAAATAAATCCTAAAATTTTTATTCTTTCGTAAATACGGCGTCGCTCCTTTGCGAAAACTACCCAAAAGCGAAATGCAGCGACGCATATGCTGAGCCTGACCGGATCAAATTATAAGATCGAAGTGGAAGAAGCCGAGCCCCCGGTGCTGATCGAATTCTATTCCGAACGGTGCGCGCCGTGCAGGGCGCTTTCCGCTGTGTTGGAGGCGCTTGCGCCGGAGTATAGCGACCGCTGCAAGTTTTGCAGGGTGGATGTGGATGTACAGGAGGGACTGACGCAGCAATTCGACATCCTGCATATCCCCACGCTGGTCTATCTGCAAGACGGTGAGATCATGCAGCGCATCAGCGGGCTTCGCAGCAGAGAGGAAATTTTAGAAATCTTAAATCTCAATTAGCTCGTATTCGTCCGTGCCGAGCCCGATCTTTTTGCCGTGGGAAATCTGATAGTGCCAATCCGTCTCGGTGTGCAGATCGGTGAATAGGTCGTTGCTGTTGCCTCTGAATGCAACCTCTGCGTTGCGCTGCATCTTGTTGCAGGCGTCCACGCAGGCTTGATCGAGGGCGATCGGGTCAAAGGAGGCGAACATACCGACATCCGGAATGATCGGCACATCGTTGACACCGTAGCAGTCGCACACGGGCGAGACATCCATGACAAGGCTGATATGGAAGGACGGGCGGTTTTGCAGGATCGCTTTGGTATATTCCGCCATTTTGCAGTTGAGAATGATGTTGCTCTCGTCGTTGGCGGGCTGAATGGCGTCCACGGGGCACGCGCCGATGCAGCGGCCGCAGCCGAGACACTTATCCCAGTCAATATGCATTTTGCGGTTTTCAAGAACCGGTGCGTCGTGGGCGCAGGCTTTCCGGCAGGAGCCGCAGCCGATGCAGAGCTTTTCATCCACGAAGGGCTTGCCGGACGAGTGCATCTCCATCTTGCCCGCGCGGGAGCCGCCGCCCATGCCGATATTTTTGATCGTACCGCCGAAGCCCGTCGCCTCATGTCCCTTGAAGTGGGTCAGAGAAATGACGATATCCGCATCCATCAGCGCTCTGCCGATCTTGGCGGATTTGACATATTCGCCCTCCACGGGAACTTCTATATCATCCGTGCCCTTCAAGCCGTCCGCGATCAAAAGATGACAGCCGAGGTTATAGGGGTTGAAGCCGTTTTGATAGGCGGATTCCAAATGGTCGAGTGCGTTCTTCCTGCCGCCGACGTAGAGCGTATTGCAATCCGTGAGGAAGGGCTTGCCGCCGAGCTGCTTGACCAGATCGACCACGGTGCGGGCGTAGTTCGGGCGGAGATATGCCAAATTGCCCGGCTCACCGAAGTGCAGCTTGATTGCGACATACTTGTTTTCCAGCGGAAGCTTGTCCAGACCCGCAGTTAAAAGCAGGCGCGAGAGCTTTTGCTGTAGGTTCTCACGCAGGGTGGTGTGAAAATTCGTAAAATAGACCTTCGAGCGTTCCATAGAAAAACCTCCGAAATATTGAATTGAGCAATTTCATTATATCGGCTTTTTTGGCAAATTGCAACAGAAAAAGCCAATGATCAGCACATGGCGGCGCGCATGGAGGCGGCAAATCGGTCAAGCTGCCCCATGATATCGGGAATGCTTTTTACGGCTGCAAGGTCATTTGCCGTTTGGAGCATACAAAAGCGCGGCGGGAGCATGGCGGTCTTGTTCAGACACATCGTGCCCAAAAGCTGCTTTGCCACGAGGTCACTGCCGGAGTAGCCGGAGACGACGATGCCGAAAAGGTATTTGTCATGCAGGTCGCTTTGCAGGAGCAGACTCGTCAGGCGGTTAAAGAGCGCGGTGATGTTTGCGCCTACCGCGTCATTATAGTTTGGGCAGAGAAAGAGCATCGCGCTGCAATCGCGGATGGCGGGCAGGACGGTCTCGGAAATCGCGCCGCCGTAAAAGCAGGTGTTGCTTTGCGCAAAGTGCAGGCAGGCATTGTAGGAGCAGCCGCGGCAGTCGTAAATCGTACCGTTTTGTAACGGTATTTCCCGAATGTCACAGAAAGACTCTAAACGCGCGCGCAGCTGTTCCCAAAGCCAAAGCGTGCCGGAACGCCCACGCTCCGAGGCATGCAGGACGAGAAGCTGCGGACGCTCATATTTTGGCGCGGTGAAGGTCTCCAAACGCTGCACCAGCTCCCGCGCGCGGGAAAAATAAGTCTCTTGCAGACCGGCTCCCCGCTGCGCGGCGAGAATATGCTGATTGTAAAGCGAACCGGTACCCTCAACAAGCGGCTTGCCGAAAAAGGCGCAGCCTGCCATATTGGCAGAGAGCGCCGCCTCCTGCGCAAGCTGCTTCGTATAAAGCTCGCTCTCGCCGTCAATGAGCAGTGCGCCGACGCTTCCTTCCATACAGGAGGAATCCCTTCGCAGGCGGCGCAGCAGACGGAGCGTTTGCTCATCCATGCCGCAGACATCCGTCGCCAAGGCGAACAGCACGCGCTTTCCTTGCAGCGGGTCGCCCAAGCCGAGAAAACGATGCTCCACGCCCCGCAGGGCAAACGCCAGCGCATCGGAAAGCCGTCTCTGCTGTTTCGGCATCAAAATGTCAATCATAGCAAAAAACCTCTAATGAATGCTGAACTGCCTCAATCCTTGTATACAGCGCAGGATGCAGCGGCTCGCGAAGCACGGAAAGCCCCTGCGCCGTCATGCGGCTTTGGCAGCCGAAATACGCGCCGCCCATCGGCACTGCACCGTAATGCGTCTGCCCGCGCACGAGGCGCAGAATACTCACGGCGGCGGAGGAGAGCGCAGGCGCGATATAGGGCTTAAAGCCCAGCTCCCGCACGCGGAGATTGGCGGTGACGGTCGCCTTGGTCAGCGTTTCAGAAAGCGCTTCGTCATAGACTATCGGGTGATTGGCGACGATCAGGTCGTTCCCGTGCGGTCCGAAGACGCGCCCCTCCGAAAAAGCAATGCCCATTTGCGCCGCATAGTATTCCGCCCGTGCCGCCATCACGCCCAAACCGAAGCCCTGAATCTGTTCCGGCAGCAGTCCCTTTGCGTCAAAGTTGCCCGTCTCGTCGCGGTTGCTGTGCAGGAACACGACCCGCGCAAGCTGATCGACGGGGTCGGAGATTTGGCAGAACAGCCCGCGAAAACCGGCGCCTCTCGCGGCTTTGGCATACGCCGAGAGCATATCGCGGTTGCGTTCAAACTGCGCCATGCGTACATCCTTGACCGCCGCGCCGACTGCGGGAACGCCGCGCGAGGCGGTGAACAGGAAGAGGTCGCAGTCAAACAGCGCCTCCTGCGGGCAGAATGTCACGCGGGGCAGGGGGGTATCGTCGAGGCTTAAAACCTGATTCAGCTCCGCCTCATAGCGGCGGCACTGCGCCTCGTTGGGATCGAAAATGCGTATTTCCGCAAGCTCGCGCCCCAACAGCTTCAGCGCGGTCAGCAGCGTCCCGCCGACATCGCCCAAGCCGACCAGCGTCACGCGTAAAGCGGCTTGCTTTTTGGGGGACGCAAGGAAGGAAAAGGCGTTTGCGAAGGCGGTGTTTAAGACCGTCGCCCCATGCTCCCGGACAAAGGCTTGCAGCTCCTCGGGCGCTTCACAGGGGCGCGGCGGGAGCAAAACGGAGCAGTCCTCCGGTTCGAACAATTCCTCCACGGACGAGACGGCAAACCACCCGCGTGAACGCAGCGGGTCGCGGTTTACCAAGAATACCAACGGGGAAAACAAAGCCTCCGTGGGTTCTGCATCTGCGGGAAAGCTGCCGCCCATGCCGCAAAGGCAGAACCGCTGCCATTTTTTAAGCTCCATGTACGGCGTCTCCTCTCATACGGATGCGGTCAAGCTGCAATAGATCGTCCTCCAAATACGCCGAGGCGGGGACGGAAAAGTCATAGGAAAGCTGCTTGCCCCGGTCGGGCAGGCGCGGATAGGCGATTGCTTCGCCCAAGCGGCGCAGGGTCAGGGCGGTGCTGAAGGTGCGCTGGTGTGCCGTCTCCAACGCGCGGAGAATGGATAATGCGTTTTCCAGCGCCGTGCGGCTCAGTTCGCGGACGGCGCTGTCGGGCGTTCCGACAAAATGGCGCGGGTAGAAATAGGGGAGGATCAGGTTAGCACTCGGGAGCATCCGTCCATTTGTGGGGCGCTCACTGACGGAGTCGCCGCCGATGAAGGGATAGAGCAGGCTCTCCGTGACCCAGTAATGCAGGTTCGGGATAAAGTATTCGCAATCCACCTGACGGTGCTGCTCGCGCATGAGATCCTGCCCTCTGCCGGAGAGAATGCCGACAATGATGCGGCTGATCTCCAAGCCCTCCTGCTCAAAGAGAGGATTGAGCTTTCCGATGCGGTAGCCCTTATGCAGCAGATCGTCTACAAGGATGACGCTGCGGCGGAACGCTTTGATGGTGCGCACCTGATTTTCCAGAGAGCTGTAGCCGGGGTATTCCACAACGGAAAAGCTGCCGCCGTTCGGTGCAAAGCTCTTGTCCACATGGAGCGTCTTTGTCACGGTATTCGGCACGATCTCGTCGGAGAGAATCTTGCCGTAGGGGACGCACATTAGCTTGCCCAAGTGTTTTCCCTCTAAACCGAGGACATTGTTGTGCTGCTGCACCTTGAACATCAGAGACTGGTTGAGCAGCTCCGCGTCGAAGCACAGGAGCAGCTTGCCGGGATAAAGCCCGCAGAGGGCATGCCGCAGCCTCGGACGGGCGGTGTGGATGGCTTCGGTGACCTCGGATGCGTCGTGGTGCGGGTCTTTGATGCACAGCAGGACGTCCTGTATGAGTACCATCGGCGCGCGCATATCGACATAGTAAAGCCCCTGTGCACCCTCGACAGGAATAAAGCCCAACTGTGTCAATGCGCCAAGCAGTTCGGAATCTTCTGCGGCGCAGCGGCACAGAGCGTAGGTGTGGTCGCTGCTCAAGCTGCGAACCAGAAGCTCGTTGAGAAGCTCCCGCGTCTGCTCGACCTCCGCATGGATGCCGTCGAGCATGAAAAGCTTGCCTGAGGTGCAGCGGCGCACCGAGGAGCAGGCTTCCACATCGTGCAGCTCCGCGTATAGGTCGGCAATGCCGGTTGTATGCCCGTAAGCCCACGCGATCGGGCGCTTCTCGCCCCGCCGATACAGCGCGGCTGCGCTCGGCTTCGGCGTGCGGTGCAGAAATTCAAACAGCTCCGGCGGCGCGTCATGGGCATTGGGTGTACCGAAGGTGTAGTCCTGCGGCGTTAAGACGCGCTTGAGCATGGGAGTGCGCAGATACAGACCGTATTCGTAAATATATGCCTGCACAATCGGATCGACCAGCGCGGAGACGTCCAAATTCTTGTCGATGAATTCTCTGATCTGGCTTGAGCTGATTCCCTCTAACTGCTCGGGCAGGGAGAATTCAATGACCTTGCCGTGCAGGAGGGAGGAAACGGGCGGTAAGCCCTCCTCCTCGGCGGCGGGACGGAGAATAATGATATGATCAAACTCCGCTGCGGAGCCTGCCTTCGGTGTACTGTAGGCAGAGGCGTTGCGGATCACATCGCTGCCGGCGACCAAATACAGTGCACGGTCGGAGAAACAGGCGCGTAGCGCGGCAAGATCCTGCGGCATTGCGATGTTGACAGGCAGATTGTCAGGGAACAGATAGGTGTCCCACTGATCCGCGACGGAGATATGCGCGATCTTGCGCCGCAGGAGCTTGGGAAGGGTGCGCTTGCTCCAGGAGAACTCATCAACCGCGAGATAGACCTCAAAGCCGCGCGCTCTGATCTCTCTGACGATCTGCTTATGCCCTGCGGAGAAGGGGTCGAAGGTGCCGGGGAAAAAGGCGACGGGCTTCGGCGCAGGGAAACGGAAGCCGCCGTTTTCGACCTCATAGCGCACCATGAAACGATAGAGATGGTTGAGCATGGCGGCGCAGTTGAAAAAGGTCAACTGTCCCCGAGATGGCTCGGATAACAGCGCCAGCAGCTTTTTGCTCACCTTTTGGAAGCAATGGCTGCGCAGGGCAACGGGCAACGTCTCGTTTGCGATAATGTCGTGACAGAGGACGCTCAAAGCGGACTGATGAATGGCAGAGTGATAATGCGCCACACCGGTCAGAATCAGCCCGAGGCAGCGGTCTACAATCTCCTCACTTCCTGCGGGAAGCGCGGCGATCAGACTGCCAAAGCTCCGCAGCACGGGCGTGGCGGAACGCACGGTGCCCGAACGAAGTAAGCCTTCCAAAAACTCGACCGCTTCAACAATCTCCTTTTCGGGGAGGGTACACAGCAGCTTCCCCAGATAGAGGGGAATAAAGCGGGCAATCTGCTCCTGCCCGTTTTCCAACTCGCGCATCAGATCGACCGCGATCTCATTGCGCTGATCGACACTCAGCAGCGGCGCGACCTTGAGCAGCGCTTCTCCCGCGTGCTCACGGACGGGCAGATGCTCGCTGACGGACAGAAGGTTTGACAGGTGCATTGCCGTGTGGAAGGCATTCTCGGGGTGCTGTGCAACATCGTCGCACAGAAGGTCAATCTGCGCGTTTTTCACCGTCCAATGCACGGCATTTTTGAGGTTGCTGAGATAAATCAGACCGATATCGGCGGGCAAGCCGGACGCAGCACCGAATAGCTTTTGCCGAAGATAGGCGACGACCGTCGTTTCACCGGCGCAGGGCACGGTGAGCTTTTGCAAAAAGGTCTCGCTTGCGCACGGGCGCAGATGTGCAATGCAGCGCAGCGCCACAAGCTGCCAGCGCGGTGTGCCGCTTTGCAGCATGGTCAGAAGCTGCGGCTCTGCTTTTTCAAAGAGTGTGGGACTGACTGCGCTGCACGGCACATGACACAGCGCGTCAAAAAGCACGAAGCAGTCCGTCTCGGGAAGCCCCTCAAGATGCGCGAACAGCGGCTCTGCAAGCGTTGGGGCGAGCTGTGCCTCGCAGGAGGCGAAGAGTGTTTCGCAGATGGCTTTTAGGGAATTGGAAATGCGAAATGCATGCTTCTGCGCGATTTTATGGTCGGGATGCAGACACATTTCAATGTAACTATCCCAAAGTGAGACGGACTCATCCAACAGGGCGAGCATGGTCGGCGCCATTGCCTCCTTCGGCGCGGCGGCGGGCAGCTCCTTGCGGTATTTCGGGCCGCTGTTGGCAAGCACCTCGCCCATGATATTCCCCGCAATGCGGCGCACATCGCCTTCGGGATACATCAAAAGCTCATAGAGGAAAGCGAGAAGCTTCTGCTTGCTTGCGCGGCTCATGTAGGTGTTATATTCGTCAAACAGCCGCAAATAGGTGCGGATACGATGGGTGTTCTTTTCACCGCGCGCCTGCTCCAAAAGAAGATCAAAGGAGGCGTCGGTGCTGATGGTATGCATCAGACGGATGTTGTTGTCAAAAGTAAGATCACGCAAAGCGTCCAGCGCCTCTTCCGCGGAGAGCAGCGCCACATCCCGCGCGGCGCGCTGCTCCGGCGCGTTACAGGAAAGCTCCGTACCGACGCCGCGGCTGTGCAAGAACTGCTCAAAATCACGGAGCTTGCTGTAAACAAGGCGGTAGCGCTTCTGCTTCTCCGGCGTGACATCGGAGAGCTTTGACATAATCATCTCATAGGCATCCGACAACGGATAAATACGAACGACCTCCCGCCCGTTCTCCCTTGTGCCGCGCACGCGGAAGTCGGCGTAGATCAGCAAAAGTGATTCTATCGGCAGATTCTCAAATTCCAAATCCCATGTCGAATGGTTCGCGGAGATGTGCGCAATATGCTCCATATCGCGTTCGGTCAGCCATTGCCATGTGTAGTAATAGTGCAGATAGGGGATGCGCTTGGCGTCCTCGCCCCGACAGGCAAATTTGCCGATGTCGTGACAGAGCGCGGCGGCGGCGACAAGCGGCACGTCGGCAGGCAAACCCGCTTGCTTTGCCAGCAGCACCGTATGAACCGCAACATTGCGCACGCCGATGGTGTGCGAGGCGGGGTCAAAGGGCATGATCTCCCGCGCAAGCCGCAGCGTCAGCAGATATCGCGAGGCGGCAAGCTCCGTCAGAAAGCGTGCGTATTCCTCCTTCACGCGGCTGTCCTTGCACAGCGCCTCGTCAAAGGGAAGCAGATCAGTCAAAGGGTCAAAGGGCGCTTCCTCGCAGGCGAGCGCGGCATCCAGCGCGGGAAGGAGCAGCGCGACACCCTGCTGTATTTCGTCGGGCAGCGCCTGATGGTTCGGATCGGGAAACAACCCGTGGCAAAGCTCCGCATAGGCACAGGCCAGCCAGCCCTCCCGCGGCGGGGGAGAGATCTTGTCCAACATGGGAAGAAGTGCGTTTAACACCGACCGGCAGAGTGTGCCCCGTTCATATTCCATTGCGCCGAGCAGCGAGACAAGCGTCTCTGTCGGCGCAATATTGATAAGCCTTTCCCGCGATAGCTGCATTTTCGTCGCTCCTTTGCAAAAAATGGTGCGTTATTCTGTTATTATAACGAATAACGCACTTAAAAACAATATTCCAATGAGAGGTTTTCTAAAAAATGAGCTTCCCCGCATTATCTCCGCACTATCGTGCCGGGCAGGGGGCGGAAGCTGGAGAGGACTTCGATTTCTACGCCGTAGCGCTTTGCCAGCTCTACACAGCGGTCGTGCAGAACCCTCGCGCCGCTGCGGGCGAGAGTCAGCATTTCGTCATAGCTGATCGTATCGTATTTGACCGCGTCGGGGAATTTGCG
>JAQXWB010000019.1 GCA_029225225.1 Bacillota bacterium
TTCCGACAAGCCCGTTTTGCTGGACTTCTACGCCGACTGGTGCGGACCGTGCAAAATGCTCTCTCCCATACTGCATGAGCTTGCCGAAGAAAAAAGCGGTGCGCTCAAGGTGGGCAAGGTCAATGTGGACGAGCAGATGGAGCTGGCAATGCGTTTTCAGGTGTCCAGTATCCCGATGCTGGTCGTATTCAAGGATGGAAAGGCCGTTGCCAAATCGGTGGGCTATCGGCCTAAGTCGGAGATTGCCGCAATGGTGGAGGGCGCAAGATGAAAGTTGTAATCGTAGGCGGTGTGGCGGGCGGTGCTTCTTCCGCCGCACGCATCCGCCGTTTGGATGAACACGCGCAGATCATCATGATCGAGCGCAGCGGTTATGTGTCCTATGCCAACTGCGGTCTGCCGTATTATGTGGGCGGTGTGATCAAGGAGCAGGAAGAATTGACGATGCAAACTCCGGAGAGCTTCTGGGACCGCTTTCGCATTGATGTACGGGTACGGCAGGAAGTAACTGCGATCAATCCCGCAGAAAAAACCGTCACCGTCCGCGGACTGGACAGCGGAAAGAGCTATACGGAAACCTATGACAAGCTGCTCCTCGCCCCCGGCGCAAAGCCGACGGTTCCTGCGCTTTCCGGCGTGGACAGTGAGCGGGTCTTTACCCTGCGCACAGTGGAGGATACCCTCAGCATCAGGCGATTTGTAGAGGAGCAGAAGCCGAAAACCGCTGTTTTGGCTGGCGGCGGCTTTATCGGTCTGGAAATGGCGGAGAACCTTGTGGAGATGGGCGTTTCCGTCACCATCGTCCAACGTCCAAAGCAGCTATTAGCGCCGCTGGATACGGATATGGCGAGCTTTGTCCATGCGGAAATGCGCAGACACGGCGTGGCTCTGCGGTTGCGTGAAACCGTCACCGGATTCCGGCAGGACGGAGATTCCGTGCTGACGCTGCTGGAGGAAAGTGAGCCGCTGCGCTCCGACATGGTGCTGCTGGCCATCGGCGTCACGCCAGACACCCATCTGGCAAAAGAGGCCGGACTTGAGCTGGGCATCCGGGGCAGCATCGCTGTCAACGAGCGGATGGAAACCTCCGTGCCGGACATCTATGCTGTGGGCGATGCCGTAGAGGTCACCCATTTCGTGACCGGCCAAAAAGCATTGATCTCGCTGGCGGGGCCCGCCAACAAGCAGGGACGCATTGCCGCCGACAACATCTGCGGCGGAAACAGCCACTTTCACGGCTCTCAGGGTTCGTCTGTTCTGAAATTGTTTAGCTTGACCGCGGCCTCCACGGGGATTAACGAAAAGGCAGCGCAGGCAGCAGGGATCGCTTACGACAGAGTCGTACTTTTCCCGGCATCCCACGCTACCTATTATCCCGGCGCACAGTCTATGGCAATGAAGGTGCTGTATGAAAAAGAAAGCCTGCGGCTGCTGGGTGCGCAGATCGTTGGCGGCGACGGTGTTGACAAGCGCATTGATGTACTGGCAACGGCCATTCGCGCAAAGATGACAGCTTTGCAACTGACGGAGCTTGACCTTTCCTATGCGCCGCCTTATTCCTCTGCCAAAGACCCTGTCAATATGGCCGGTTTTATGATCGAGGATTTGGAGAGCGGGAAGGTACGGCAGTTCCATTGGAATGAGGTTGAGGACTTGCCTTGCGATGGCAATGCGACACTGCTGGATGTCCGTACAGAAGGCGAATATCGGCGTGGGCACTTGAATGGATTCCGCAATATTCCACTGGACGATCTGCGGGAGCATTTGGACGAGTTAGACCGGGGTAAGCCTGTCTATGTGAATTGCCAGACAGGGCTTCGCAGTTATCTGGCCTGCCGCCTTTTGACTCAGTACGGCTTCACCTGTGCCCATCTCTCCGGCGGATACAGCTTTTATCAGGTCGTAACACAAGAGCAGCAGACAGCGCGGAGCGCCTATCCCTGCGGAATGGAGAAGGTATGAGTGAAAATCTATTTGGTTTGACGGTTGCGGCAGATAAAGGCTTGGATGATCTGCAATGCCAGCGCCTTTTAAGCGAAAATCGCAGGTATCAGGAAGTCATGCTGCAATACCGCTGCGCACTGAAAGCACTTGAAAGCAGGTTGGAAATTCTGAACGAAGAGTTTTCATTGCAGCATGACCGCAATCCGATAGAAAGTATGAAAAGCCGATTGAAGTCGCCGTCCAGCATTATGAACAAGATGCAGAAGCGCGGACTTCCTCTGGATTTTCCGACCATGCAGGCAAATATCATTGATGTTGCCGGTGTGCGTGTGATCTGCTCTTTTGAGGAGGATGTGTTCTTTTTGGCAAAGTGCTTAAAAGATCAGTCTGATATTGAGATAGTCACAGAGAAGGACTACATTTCCAACCCAAAGCCCAACGGCTACCGCAGTCTGCACCTGACGATCCGGCTGCCGGTTTTCTTTGCGGAAAAAGAGATCCATGTGCCGGTGGAGATACAACTCCGTACAATCGCTATGGACTTCTGGGCAAGCCTTGAGCATACCATCCGCTATAAGAAAAACTTGCCGATAAATGCTGAAATCGAAACCGAACTGAAAGAGTGCGCCGATTCCAGCAGAGAGTGGGATGGTAAAATGGAGCGTCTTTTGCATCTCTTAACATAATGCAGTAAGTGTAAGTATAAAAGGACAAGCATCATTTTAGGTGCTTGTCCTTTTGTGTTCAGTTACATCATCCGAAGTGTTTCGGCGCCTTTGTGCGCCGTTTCTTATACGCCGCTTCAAACGCCTCCATCATCGGAGTGACCGGAAGCTCGTTGTCAGGCTTGGACAGATACTCGAACCGGATGCCGTTCTCCCGGAACTTTCGCTCAAACCTCATGAAAGAGGAAGTGTCCCGGCTGATTCGCGAGGTGTCGCGGGTGAGGATCGTACCGATGTCCTGACTCTTGGCTTCGTTCAGCAGGAAGTTCATGATACCTTCCGTATGGACGCCGGAGATGCCGTCTGCCGCCATAGCAGCAGCCACCTCATAGCCTTTGTCCTTCGCATAGCGTTCCAGCTCTTCCCGCTG
>JAQXWB010000020.1 GCA_029225225.1 Bacillota bacterium
CTCCTCGCCAGGACAAAGAGGGAAGCCTTTTCGCGTCATTGCGAGGAGCGTAGCGACGTGGCAATCCCCGACGGCAGATTTGTACGCGGTCGGTAGTTCCTGCACGAGATTGCCACAACCGGTGTGCGCACTGGTTTCGCAATGACATCGAGAGAAAGCCGGTACGCAGTGGGTAGTTCCTGCACGGGCGGACAGAGTCGTCCGCCACTACGGCGCGGGTGCGTAGAGGATTTGTTGAAAAATGATGGTTGGAAGCGCAAAAAAGGTTGACAAAAACCCTTGTTTTTGCTAAAATAACGGCGATAATGCGAACGATGCGTTGAGGAAGCCAATTCGTGCCGAGGGCGGCAGCGAGCGGGGGAGGGTGCAAGCCCCGCAGTCCGGACACACGAACAGCCACTTCCGAGCAGCCCGCGACGAACGGGACGGCTCATCCCCGTTAACGGATGACTAAGATGCCGTTTCACGCGGCAATTAGGGTGGTACCGCGATTCACCTCGCCCCTATCTTCGGGGCGGGGTATATTCTTTCTTATGGAGGTTTTTCCCATGGCAACGAAAAAATACGGCGTAAACGAGCTGCGCGAGATGTTCCTCTCCTTCTTTGAGAGCAAGGGACACCTGCGCCTGCCCAGCTTTTCTCTCATCCCGCAGAACGACCGCTCGCTTCTGCTCATCAACTCCGGCATGGCGCCGATGAAGCCCTATTTCAAGGGTGAGGTCGAGCCGCCCCGCCGCCGCGTCTGCACCTGCCAAAAGTGCATCCGCACGGGCGATATTGACAACATCGGTCACACCGCCCGCCACGGCACCTATTTTGAGATGCTCGGCAACTTCTCCTTCGGCGACTATTTCAAGCACGAGGCAATCGCGTGGTGCTGGGAATTCCTGACCGAGGTCTGCGGACTGGAGAAGAATCGCCTCTATCCCTCGATCTATGAGAACGACGACGAGGCATTTGAAATTTGGAACAAAGAGATCGGCATCCCCGCTGAGCGTATCTTCCGCTTCGGCAAGGAGGACAACTTCTGGGAGCATGGCTCCGGCCCGTGCGGTCCCTGCTCCGAGGTCTACTATGACCGCGGCGAGAAGTACGGCTGCGGCAAGCCCGACTGCACCGTCGGCTGCGACTGCGACCGCTATATGGAGATCTGGAACAATGTCTTCTCCCAGTTTGACAACGACGGACAGGGAAACTACACCGATCTCGTCCAGAAGAATATCGACACGGGCATGGGTTTGGAGCGTCTGGCGGTGGTCTGTCAGGATGTCGATTCCCTGTTTGATGTCGATACCGTGATGAACATTACCAACAAGGTGACGGAGCTGACCGGCGCAAGCTACGGCATGAGCCACGAAAAGGACGTCTCCCTGCGCGTTATCACCGACCATATCCGCGCTTCGACCTTTATGATCGCGGACGGCGTGCTGCCCTCGAACGAGGGTCGCGGCTATGTCCTGCGCCGCCTGCTCCGCCGCGCGGCACGGCACGGCAAGCTGCTTGGTGTGAACAAGCCCTTCCTCTGCGAGATCGTCGAGACGGTCATCCATGAAAACGAGGGACATTATCCCTACCTCCGCGAGCGCGCGGAGTATATTACCCGCGTTGTGCGCGTCGAGGAGGAGAATTTCGCCAAGACCATTGACGGCGGTATGCGAATCTACGCGGAGATGCTTGCCTCTCATAAGGAAAAGGGCGAGACGGTCTTCTCCGGCGCGGACGCGTTCAAGCTCTATGACACCTACGGCTTCCCCATCGACCTGACCATTGAGATGGCAAAGGAAGCGGGCATGGAGGTCGATCAGGATGCCTTCCGCAAGCTGATGCAGGAGCAGAAGAAGCGCGCGAGAGAGGCACGCAAGGCGTTGGGCGACCTCGGCTGGGCAGGCATGGACTTCGGGCAGGAGATGCCCGCGACGGAATTTGTCGGCTATGAGAACACGGTCACGGATGGCAAGGTGCTTGCCATTGTCGCAGAGGACGAGCTGCGCGACGAGATCGCCGAGGGCGTGGAAGCGGTCGTCGTCCTCGACCGCACGACGATGTACGCCGAAATGGGCGGTCAGGTTGCCGACCACGGCACGATCGAAGGACCCGACGGCGTCTTTGAAGTCCGTGACGTGCAGAAGAACAAGGGCGGCAAATATATGCACTACGGCGTGGTGAAATCCGGCACGCTCAAGTTGGGCGATACCTGCACCGTATCCATCGACACCGACCGCCGCAAGGCGATCTGCCGCGCCCATACCGCGACCCACCTGCTGCAAACCGCGTTGACGCGCGTACTCGGCGACCACTGCCATCAGGCGGGTTCTCTGGTCGAGCCGGATCATCTGCGCTTTGACTTTACGCATTTCTCCGCTGTGACGGCGCAGGAGCTGATGTCCGTCAGCAATGAGGTCATGGAAATGGTGCTCGGCGGCGACGAGGTCGATACACTGATTCTCCCCATTGAGGAGGCAAAGAAGCTCGGCGCGACCGCGCTGTTCGGCGAAAAGTACGGCGATACCGTCCGCGTGGTCAAGATGGGCGAGGATTCGCTGGAATTCTGCGGCGGCACGCATTTGGACAACACCGCAAAGGTCGGCCCCTTCCGTATCTCCTCTGAGGCGTCCGTCGCCTCCGGCGTGCGCCGTATCGAGGCGTACACGGGCAAGCTTGTCTTGCAGCAGACGGAGCATATGAATCACATGCTGCTCAGCGCTGCGGAGGAGCTGAAAACTACGCCGAGAGAGCTGCTGACGCGTTCGCGCGGTGTAATGCTGGAGATCAAGGAACTGAAGCAGAACCTTGACCGCATGAAGGACAAGCTGTTCGCCGGAGAGATTGACCGTGTGCTCTTCTCCGCGAAGAATGTTAAGGGACTGAAGGTGCTTACTGCCGTCCGAAATGATGTTGCGCCTGCCGATCTGCGCAAGATGGGTGATCAGATTCGCGACCGTGCGTCGGATGCCGTGGCAGTGCTGGCCAGCACGCAGGGCGAAAAGATTACCATCCTCGCGGTCTGCGGCAAGGACGCAGTCGCCCACGGCATCAAGGCGGGCGCGCTGGTCAAGGAGGTCTGCGCGGTTTGCGGCGGCTCCGGCGGCGGCAAGCCCGATTCCGCAATGGGCGGCGGCAAGGACGCGCTCAAGCTCGACGACGCGCTGGCGATTGTGGACGGCTTCGTTGCGGACAATGTGAAATAGGAGAGTTTATCATGGACGACTGCATTTTTTGTAAGATCATCGCGGGGGAGATCCCCTCGAAAAAGCTCTATGAGGACGAGCTGTGCCTTGCGTTTTATGACATTCAGCCGCTGGCACCGCAGCATTTCCTTGTGATCCCGAAGGAGCATCTCACGGGTGCAAACCAAATTCACGAGGAGCAGGAGCAACTGGTCGGGCATATTTTCAATGTGATTCGGAAGCTCACGAGCGTGCTCGGCTTCTCCGACGGCTACCGCGTCGTGACGAACTGCGGCGAGGACGCGGGACAGACGGTCAAGCATCTGCATTTCCATGTCCTCGGCGGAAAGACGCTGGGCAGCTTTAACTGATATTTGATGGGTGATTCCTGCTGCTTCGTGCAAGCTTCCGCATTTGTCATTGCGAGCCGAGGAACGAGGCGTGGCAATCTAATGCCGATTCTATACGGCTTGGGTAATTCCTGCACAAGATTGCCGCGTCGCTGCGCTCCTCGCAATGACATGGTAGGGGAACTTGTGCGCAGTCGGTAGTTCCTGCACGCGGGCGGCTGATAGCCGCCCCTACAGGGGATTTGGAACGTTTTTGAAAAAAGGACAGGGGCGGGCGGTGGCTTCGCCCCTTTTTCCGAAGGGAGGACGGCAATGCGGCGGCTTGCGATATTTGCTTGCTCCTTTGCGGCGGCTGCGGCGCTGTTTGTATGGCTGCTTCCGCCTGTGATCGCGCTCCTGATTGCTGCTGCCTTGCTGGCAGCGGCGGCTTTACTGAGCCTTTTCCGCACGCCGAGCTGTAAGCGGGCAAAGCTGTGCGCGCTCGGACTTGCCGTGGGGCTTCTGTGGTCGTGGAGCTATGAGCGGGTGAAGCTGGAACCGTTGCGTGCCTACTGCGGAGAAGAACAGGTGATCTCCGTAGAGGTCAGCGATCTGCCGCAGGAGACTGCCTATGGCTGCCGCGTGGGGGCAAGGCTGGCAGGCGGGAATATCCTGCTCTATTTGAACTGCGCGCCCGAAACGCTCTCCCTCGGGGATACCGTGACGGTAAATGCCGAGGTTGTCGATGTCTCGCGGGGCAGCGGCGATTCGGAGAACCTTTATTATCAATCCCGCGATATCTCCCTTTTGGGCTTTCAGCGCGGCGACGTGGAGATCACGCCTGCGGAAAGCCTTCCGCTGCGCTGCTATCCGACGGCAGCCGTTCATGCGATCCGCAGTCATATTGACAGGCTGTTTCCCGACGATGCCGCAGGCTTTGTCCGCGCGCTTTTGACGGGTGACCGCTCCGGGCTTTCCTACCGCACGCGCAATGAGATGTCAATTACAGGCATTTCTCATATTGTTGCCGTCTCGGGCATGCATGTCTCGCTTTTGGTCGGCGTAATCATGCTTTTGTGTCTGAAGCGGAGAAGACTCGGCGCGATCATCAGTATTTTGGTCATGCTCTTTTTTGCGGTAATGCTCGGCTTCACCCCGTCCGTCACGCGGGCGGTCATTATGAACGGCATTCTGCTGTTGGCATCCTTGCTGAAACGGGAAAACGACGCGCCGACCGCACTGAGCTTTGCCCTAATGGTCATTCTTGCTCTCAATCCGTGGGCAATCGCCAATATTAGCTTGCAGCTCTCTTTCGGCGCGCTGGCAGGCATCCTTCTGCCCACACCGCGCATTTACCGTTGGTTGCTGCGCCTTTTGCATGACAAGAAGCTGCAAAAGCACGCACCTCTTCTTTCAAAGCTCCTGCGCAGCGGCGCGTCGATCTTAGCTGCGAGTCTTGGCGCAACGGCGCTGACCCAGCCGCTCATTGCGGAGGCATTCGGCGTCGTTTCGCTGATCGCGCCCCTGACCAACCTGCTTGTGCTGCCGCTGATCAGCTTGATTTTTCCGTGTGCCTTCTTGCTTCTTTTAGTGGGCTGGCTGCTTCCGAGTGTTGGAGCTGTCGGAGCGACGGCGCTTTCCTATCCCATCCGCGCCGTGCTTTGGCTGGTGCGGTCGCTGGCGAAGCTGCCTTATGCGGCGGTCTACACGAACAGCGGCTATATCGTCGCTTGGCTCGTGCTGGTGTATGTTCTGCTGGGGGTCTATTTCCTGCCGCGGAAGCGAAAAATGCATCCCGCCGTGCTGCTTTCCTGCATGCTGGTGACGCTCATCGGCGCTTGCTTCTTCTCCGCATGGGAGCCGGGAGAGACGGCGGTGACCGTCTATGATGTCGGACAGGGGCAATGCGTGCTGCTGCGAAGCGGAGACTTTACCGCGCTCATTGACTGCGGCGGAGACAGCGGTGACGAGGACGGAGAGACGGTTGCGCGTTCCCTTTTGATGTCGGGCAGGCGGAGCGTTGATGTGCTGATGCTGACGCACTATGACACGGATCATGTCTGCGGCACGGCGCAGCTTTTGTCAAGAATTGAGGTTGGGACGCTGTTGCTTCCAGCGGTCGAGGACGACACGGACAATTGTGAACGGATTGTGCAGGAGGCAATTTCGGCGGGCGTACCGTACCGCTTTATTGCGCAGGATACGGCGCTCACCTTTGACGGCGGGACGCTCCGCCTTTTTGCGCCGACGGACGGTTCTGCCAAAAATGCTTCGCTTGCCGCATTGCTCTCTGCGCAGGAATATGATATACTTGTCACAGGCGACATGGAAAGCGCGCAGGAGCGGGAGCTGCTGCAAACGCACACGCTTCCCGATTTGGAGGTGCTGGTCGCGGGGCACCACGGCTCCAAAAGCTCGACGAGTGAGGCGCTGCTTTCTGCGACTGCGCCGGACATCGTCCTGATCAGCGTCGGAAAAAACCGCTACGGGCATCCGAACGCGGAGGTGCTTGCGCGCATCGCCGCCATCGGTGCTGTGGTCTACCGCACGGATCGGAACGGAGATATTACGGTTTTGAGGTAACAAAAATGGCAAAGAAGCAGAGCGGCAGCACAAAGGGCTTGGAACAACTGAAAAAGGATTTGAAGCAGAAGTCGCCCGCCCGCTTCTATGTGTTTTACGGCGAGGAGGACTATCTGCGCCGGTATTATACGGAGCAGCTCAAAAAGCAGGTGCTCGACGAGCTGACGGAGGACTTTAACTTTCACCGTCTGACCACGGAGAATTTTTCTTTGCAAACGCTTTCTGACTCCCTCGAGGCGCTGCCGATGATGGCGGAGCGCTCCTTGGTGTTGGTTGAGGAGGTCGATCTCTTCGAGCGGAACGAGAGCGAGCGAGAAAAGCTGACGGCGATGCTCTCGGACGTGCCGGAATACGCTTGCCTCCTGTTGACCTATACAGACTTTAAGCCGGACAAGCGCAAGAAAAAGCTCTGGGACGCACTGGAAAAGAACGCGGTGCTGGTCGAGTTCGGCTATCAGAGCGAGAGCGACCTGCGGGCTTGGATGCAGCGGCATTTCCGCGCTGCCGGAAAGCAGATCGCGCCGGAGCTTTGCGGCTACCTTTTGCAGCAGTGCGGGCTATCCATGACGCGGCTGCACGGCGAAATTCAAAAAATCTGTGCCTTTTCCGGGGCGGAGACGGTCGTCCGCGCGGACATTGACGCGGTGGTGGAGCCGACCTTGGACGCGGTGGTCTTTCAGCTCACCGACGCGCTGGCGCAGCGTGACTTCGCTTTGGCGCTCGGACGGCTGAACGAGCTGCTGAAAATGCAGACCGAGGCGATCCCCATTGTCGCTGCCGTCGGCAGCCAGATGCGGCGGCTGAACGCGGCAAAGGTCTTGCAGGCGGAGGGCAAGGGAGAGGCGGAGCTGGCATCTGTTTGCGGGCTTGCTCCTTACGCTGCGGGCAAGACGATGACGCAGGCGCGGCGCTTTTCCGAGCGCTTTTGCAGGCAGGCGGTGCTGTTGTGCTGTGAGACGGATTACCGGATCAAGACCTCCTATGACGAACCGGAGCGCTTGCTGGAGACGCTGATTCTGACCCTTGCGGAGGAGGCGCGGCATGATTAAGCTCAGGCAGGCGATTGTCGTCGAGGGGCGGTATGACAAAAACACGCTGTCCCAGCTTGTGGACGCGCCGATCTTTGAGACGAACGGCTTCGGCGTGATGAAGAATCGGGAAATGCTCGAGTTTCTTCGCCGCGTCGCGCAGACGAGAGGCTTGATTATTCTGACGGACTCTGACGGGGCGGGCTTCGTCATCCGCAATTTTCTAAAGGGTGCGCTGCCGAAGGACAAGGTGCTGCACGCCTATATCCCCGATATTTACGGCAAGGAACGCCGCAAGACCCACGCGGGCAAGGAGGGCAAGCTCGGCGTAGAGGGTATGACGCCCGAAATTTTACTTTCTGCCCTCCAAAACGCGGGCGCGCAGACGGAGCAGACCGACGCGCCTACGGAACGCATCACAAAGACAGATCTGTTTCTCGCGGGACTGTCCGGCGGCGCAGGCAGTGCGGAAAAACGCGCCAAGCTGCAAAAGGAGCTGTGCCTGCCTGCGCATTTGGGCGCGAACGCCTTTTTGGACGCGCTGAATCTGCTGATGTCCCGGGAGGAATTTATGATACGATACGGAGAACACCATGATTGATATTTCGGTTAAAGAACTGGTCAAGTCCTTTGAGGTCGGGCAGACGCTCTTGGACGGGCTGAGCTTTGATATCAGCGAGGGCGAGTGCGTCGGCATCATGGGGCGCAATGGGTGCGGCAAGACAACCCTGTTCCGTCTCCTGACGGGCGAGCTGACCCCGGACGAGGGCGAAATTACAATCGCTTCGGGCAAACGCCTCGGTTTGATCTCGCAGATTCCGCATTATCCCGCGGGCTACAGCGCCGAGGACGTGCTGCGCACGGCGTTTGCGCCCTTGGAGGCAATTCGCCGCAAGATGGACGCGCTGGCGGAACAGCTCACGGCTTCCGCACCGAAAGCCCTCTTAGACGAATACGACCGCCTGAGCAATGCTTACCTGACCGGCGGCGGCTACGGACAGGATACGGAGATTGACAAGATCTGCAACGGCTTGGGTATTCCGCAGGAGATGCGCTCGCAGGAATTTGACCGCCTTTCGGGCGGGGAGAAGACCCGCGTAAATTTGGCGCGTCTGCTGCTGGAAAAGACGGATATTTTGCTTTTGGACGAGCCGACCAACCATTTGGATCTCAAAAGCGTCGAGTGGTTGGAGGAATACCTGCTGAAATTCAAGGGTACGGTGCTGACCATCTCGCATGACCGCTTTTTCCTTGACCGTGTGGTCGGGCGCATCATCGAGATCACGGGCGGCAAGGCGGACTTTTACAGCGGCAACTACACCTTCTATTTGCAGGAGAAGCAGGAGCGCTTCAACCGCCAGCTCAAGCAATACGAGCAGGAGCAAGCGAAGCTGAAGCAGCTTGGCTACACCGTCGAGCGCATGAAGGGCTGGGGCATCAACAACCGTGTGCTTTACCGCCGCGCGATGTCCATACAGCACCGCATGGAGCGCATCGAAAAAACCGAACGTCCGACGAAGGAAAAGACCCTCCGTGCCCGTTTCGGAGAGAAGGACTTTCACGGCGACGAGGTGCTCTCCGTCAAGGGCCTGACGAAGCGCTTTGGAGATCGGACGCTTTTTTCGGACATTGAACTCAAGGTGCAGGGCGGCGAACGGATCGCCCTTTTGGGTGACAACGGCACGGGCAAGACGACCTTTTTGCGCGTCCTGCTCGGCGAGCTGGCAGGCGAGGGGAAAATCAAGTTCGGGCCCTCGGTCAAGTGGGCGTATCTGCCGCAGGTGATCCATTTTGCCCATCCGGAGCGGACGCTTTATGACACGATGCTCTATGAAAAGAATTGCACGCCGCAGTCGGCGCGCGACCGCTTGGGCGCGTTTCTGTTCTCGGGCGAGGATGTGTTTAAAACGGTCGGCACACTCTCCGGCGGTGAGCAGTCGCGGCTGCGGCTGTGTATGCTGATGGATGAGAAGATCAACCTGCTCATCCTCGACGAGCCGACCAACCATTTGGATATCGCCTCCCGCGAATGGGTCGAGTGTGCGGTGGACGAATATGAGGGGACGCTGATCTTCGTCTCCCATGACCGCTATTTTGTCGATAAGTTCGCCACGCGCATTTGGGAGTTGGAGGACGGCAAAATTCGTGACTTCCCGTGCGGCTACGCCAAATACCGCGCGATCAAGGAGCATGAGGCGGCGCAGCGGGTGCAGCAGCCGAAGAAGAAGGAAAAAGCGCCGAAGACAGCAGGCGGCAGCAAGGAGACGGAAAAGCTCGTGCGCCGCTTGGAGCGTGAGATCGACGCGCAGGAGCAGAAGCTTGCCGCTTTGGAGGAAGCGCTTGCCGCCGCCGCGACGGATTATCAGGAGCTTTTGCGTCTGACGGAGGAAAAAGAGCGCGAGGAAGCCGTGCTGGAAGATTTGATGGCGCAATGGGAGTCTGCAATGTCTGCGCTGGAATAAAAAATTCTGCGTTTGGCAGCAATCGGATACAACTATGCTGCAAATGGGAAATATCATTTAGGCAGCAAAGAGATTGCCACGACCAGTGTGCGCACTGGTCTCGCAATGACAGATTAGGGTAGCCTTTTTATGTCATTGCGAGGAGCGCAGCGACGCGGCAATCTCGTGCAGGAAGTACCGTGTGTGTACCAACCTACAGCCTGAGATTGCCACGACCGGTGTGCGCACTGGTCTCGCAATGACAACTGGGGCAGCTGTTTCATGTCCCCCCCTACGAAATTTGAAATCAATTGCGGCGCGGAGCGCGCTGCGTGGATCGGAAGGAGAAATATTGATTATGAGTGAACAATGCAGCGGAAATTGCTCCTCCTGCGGCGAGAGCTGCGGAGAACGGACACAGGAGAGCTTGCTTGCCAAGCTGAACGATAAATCCAAGGTCAAAAAGGTGATCGCGGTCGTCTCCGGCAAGGGCGGCGTCGGCAAGAGCACCGTTACCGCTATGCTGGCAACGGCGATGCAGCGGGCGGGCAAGCGCGCCGCGATCTTAGACGCGGATATCACAGGCCCCTCCGTGCCGAAGGCCTTCGGCGTGTGCGAATGTGCGGGCGCGAGCGAGGAGGGTATTTATCCCGCCGTCAGCAGAACGGGCATTCAGATCATGTCCATCAACCTCCTGCTGGACAATGAGGAGGACCCCGTGCTTTGGCGCGGCCCCATCATCGCGGGAGCGGTGAAGCAGTTTTGGACGGATGTGTTTTGGGAGGATGTGGACTATATGTTCGTTGATATGCCTCCCGGAACAGGCGACGTGCCGCTGACAGTATTCCAGTCCCTGCCCATTGACGGCGTCATTATTGTCACCTCGCCGCAGGAGCTGGTGTCGATGATCGTCGGCAAGGCAGTCCGTATGGCAAACATGATGAAGGTGCCTACCATTGGCATCGTCGAAAACTACAGCTATTTCCGCTGCCCTGACTGCGGAAAGCGCCATGAGCTCTTCGGCAAGAGCCATTTAGCGGAGGTGGCTGCGGAGTACCATCTGCCCGTGCTGGCGCAGCTTCCCATTGACCCGTCCGTCGCGGAGAAGTGCGATACGGGCAGAGCGGAGGAACTGGACACGACCGCCATTGAAGCGGCGCTTGCGGCGATTATGGAATAACTTCTGCAAAATTTCCTATTTCATAGGAACACGGAGATAAAAAATACGTCTTTTCAAGAGATGAATTGACAACGGAGGTAATCACATGAAAAAACGTTTGTTTGCCGGTGCTCTGTCGCTGGCGCTGCTGCTCGGCACGCTGACCGGCTGCGGAAACAAGCTTCCCGCAGTGTATGTTCAGTCTGTCTCGCAGATTATGGGCTACGGCACGATGGGAGGAAGCAACACCTGCGCCGGCGTCGTCGTTGCGCAGAACGAGGTCAAGGTCGAACGGGATGAGAACCGCAAGGTCGCGGAACTGCGGGTGGAGGTCGGACAGACCGTTTCTGAGGGAGAAGTTCTGTTCGTCTATGATACCGACGAGATCCAGCTCACCATCGACAAGGCAAAGCTCGAAATTGAGCAGATGAAGAATACCGTCAAGGACTACACGGAGCAGATCACGCAGCTTGAAAAGGAAAAGAAGAACGCGCCGGAGTCCGAAAAGCTCTCCTATACCGTTCATATCCAGTCGTTGGAGGCGGATAAGAAGGAGGCGGAGTATAACATTACCGTCCGGGAGCGCGAGCTGAAGGATTTGCAGGAAACTGCCGTCAGCGGCGAGGTCACCGCACCCATTGACGGCAAGATTAAGGCAATCAATGAAAACGGCGGCTACGATGAAATGACCGGTCAGCCGCTTCCGTACATCACCTTGATCCAAAACGGCGCCTACCGCATCAAGGGCAAGGTCAATGAGCTGAACCTGAGCGAATACTATGTCGGTCAGACGGTGACCGTCCGCTCCCGCGCGGATGAGACGATGACATGGACGGGCACGATTACGGAGCTTGACACTGCACCGGAGACGAACAGCAACGACGGGATGTACTACTACGGCTACGGCGTATCGGATGAAATGACCTCCACAAGCAGCTATCCCTTCTATGTCGATTTAGACAGCGTGGACGGTCTGCTGCTTGGCCAACATGTCTTCGTCGAGCCGGGTGCCGGAGAGCCGACGGATGCGGAGGGAATCTCGCTCTACGCCGACTATGTCCTCGGCTCGGAAGAAGAGGGCTACTATGTCTGGGCGGCAAACGCGGACAATGAAATCGAAAAGCGTGCCGTTACCATCGGCTCGTTTGACGAGATGCTTTACTGCTATGTGATTACCGATGGCTTGACTGCCGAGGATCGGATCGCCTTCCCGGATGACAGCATTCAAGAGGGCGCGCCTGTGACGGATACCATGCCTGAGCCTTCCAACCCCGAGGAGCAGTTCGAAGGCGATGAAACCAACGGTGACTTCGGCGAGGACTACGGTGATTTCGGCGAGGATTACGGCAATGTCGACGAGGACTATGGCGATTTTGGTGAGGATAGCTCCGATTTGTTCCCGGAGTGGACGGACAATTTCGTGGACGAGAGTGTTTCGGAAGATTTCAGCGGAGGAATGACAGATGCTGGTTGAGATGAAGGACCTCTGCAAGGACTATCCGCAGGGGAAGGAGACGGTTCGCGTACTGAAGGATGTCTGTCTGGAAGTGGAGGAAGGCGACTATCTTGCCATCATGGGACCGTCCGGCTCCGGTAAGACAACGCTGATGAATCTCATCGGCTGCCTCGATGTGCCGACCTCCGGCACCTATCTCCTCGACGGAGAAAACCTCCTCGGCGCGAGCAGCAACCGTCTTGCTGAGGTGCGCAATCACACGCTGGGCTTTGTGTTTCAGAGCTTTTATCTGCTGCCGAAGCTGAACGCAATTGACAATGTCGCCCTGCCGCTGATGTACGCCGGCGTGCCGAAAAAAGAGCGCCGCGAGCGGGCGATTGAGGCGTTGGAAGCCATGGGATTGGGCGACCGCCTGCATTTTAAACCGAGTCAGCTCTCGGGCGGTCAGTGCCAGCGCGTTGCCATTGCCCGCGCCATTGCCGGAAAGCCCAAGCTGCTGCTTGCCGACGAGCCGACGGGCGCGCTCGATACCGCTTCCGGTGATCAGATCATGGATATTTTTGACGCGCTTCATGAGAACGGAACGACGATTATCATGATTACGCATGAGCAAGAGATTGCGAACCGGGCAAAGCGAATCAGCTATATTCGCGACGGCATTCTGACGGACGGCAGAAGGGAAGGTGAGCAGGATGCATAAAAAAGGCGTGAAGCTTGCGGTCATTTCTGCTGCCTGTGTCGTAACGGCAGTTACGATCTTAGTCGGAGCGTTGTGGTATTTTGGCAGCAAGACCGATCCCGTCGAGGTCGTGCCGCTCGGCAATCATGTGATCGGCTATTTTGACGATTCCGTGCAGTATGACGGCATGGTGACGGCAGAAAATCTGCAATCCGTCTATCCCAGTGATACGCAGAGCGTGACGGAGGTTTTTGTCACTGCGGGGCAGACGGTGCATATCGGTGACGCACTCTTGAGCTATGACACGACGTTGACGGAGATTCAGCTTGAGCGTAAGCGGCTGACTGTGCAGCAGCTGGAGTTGGATCTGCAAAATGCGCAGAATGACTTGAAGCGCATCAACGCGATGAAGCCCTACAGCCCGCCTTCACCCGCAACGACGCAGCCGACAACGCAGACGCCCACCTCCCCCTTGGAGCCTGTGAATGATTTGCCTTATTTCTTGGGCGGCAACGGCACGTTCGCGCAGCCGTATCGCTGGCTGTGGTCGGATGGGCTGAGCTATGACACGGCGTTTATCGAGGAAATGCTTACCGAGGAAAAGACGGAGATTTGGGTTACCTTCGAGGTGCGCGAGCAAAACGCGATCAAGGGCGAGCTGTTGAATTGCTGGGGGCTGCATGTCACGGTAGAAGGCTCCGAAACGCCGACGGAGGATACCACACAAGATCCGACGGAGAATATGACGTATCCGCCCACCGAGGAATCGACAGATATGCCTACCGAGGAATCAACAGATATGCCAACGGAGGAAACGACCGAGGAGCCGAACGAGGAGCCGACCGAGCCGACGAACGAGCGCACTCTGCGCTACGCGTTCTTCGTACCGGATCTGCCTGACGCGGATGATAACGACGAGCCGACGCAGCCCTCTACCGATTGGGTTGACGACAGTTCCGGCTATACCGCAGCGGAGATTGCGCAGATGCGGCAGGAAAAGCAAAGACAGATTCGGGATCTTGACGTCCAATACCGCATGGCGAAGGTCGATTACGAGCGCGCGCAGGAGGAAGCGGAGAACGGTACCGTCTATGCAAAGGTCGATGGCACGGTTACCTACCTTGCGGATCCCGAAGCTGCCAGAACGGACGGAACGCCGATTTTGACCGTTTACGGCGGCGGATGCTATCATGTGCAGGTAGCCATCGGAGAATTCGAATTGGCAGCCTACCCCGTTGGCTCCGAGGTCACCGTCATGTCGTGGTCGAACTACGGTGTAGAGATCGCCGGAACGATCGAAGCCGTCTCCGATACCCCGACGACCGGCGGCTACTACTACGGCGGAAATCCCAATGTCTCCCGCTATATGGCGACGGTCGCCGTATCCGCAGACGCTGATCTGCGCGAGGGTGAGTATGTCGGTGTGACCTTCCGCGGCGGTAACGCGGATGAAAACGCCATCTATTTGGAAGATATGTACATCCGCACCGAGGACGGTCAATCCTATGTCTATAAGCGCGGCGAGGACGGAAAGATCGAAAAATGCGAGGTTCGCACGGGCGCTGTCTATTGGGGATATACCGCCGTCTACGGTGACTTGACCGAGGAGGACTATATCGCCTTCCCCTACGGCAAAGCGGTCAAGGAGGGCGCCGACACCGTTGAAGGTGAGGAAAACTATGGCTATTATGATTATGGCATGGCATATTGAGAAGGGAGGAAGCCGCTGTGTTTGAGAGTATATCACAGGCGCTGCAGAGCGTCTTTGCGCACAAGCTGCGCTCCTTTCTGACGATGCTCGGCATCATCATCGGCATCGCCTCCATCATCACCATCATCTCGAGCATCAAGGGCACCAACGAGCAGATCAAGGAGAATCTGATCGGCGCGGGCAACAATGTCGTAACGGTGCAGCTTTATCAAAACGAGATGCAGTATGATATGATGTATAATCAGAATCCCGCAGGCGTTTCCGTCATCGGAGAGGACACCCGCGAGGAGCTGTGCAAGCTGGACGGCGTGCAGGAGGTCTCCTTCTACCGCAGCCGTGAGTATGCTGAGAGCGTCTATTATTTGAACACTGCGTTCAACGGCGGTGTTTACGGGATCGACGAGAGCTATTTCGCTGTCAATGATTACAGCATTCGGCAGGGTAGAAATTTTACGCAGCATGACTTTGAAAATGTGCGAAAGGTCGCGATCTTAGACGAGACGGCGGCAAAAACGCTCTTCGGCAGCGACGATCCGGTCGGTAAGACCATTGAGATTGCGAAGGAGCCGTTTACGGTCGTTGGCATTGCGGTACGCGGCAGCGCGTTCCAACCGGTGATCAACTCCGTGGAGGATTACATGATGTATGCCGAGACGGGACAGGGCGTTGTCTTCCTGCCCGAGAGCGTATGGCCCATTGTCTACCGCTTTGACGAGCCGCAGAATGTCGCCGTCCGTGCGACATCGACCGATGATATCACGGCTGCGGGAAAATCGGTGGCAGACTATCTGACCGCGAACCAGATCGCGGAGGAGACGGCAAAAAACGGCTTCTCCTACCGCAATGACGATCTGTTAAAACGGGCGGAGCAATTGCAGGAGATGAGCGAGTCTACCAATAACCAGCTCATTTGGATTGCGGGTATCTCCCTGCTCGTCGGCGGCATCGGTGTCATGAACATCATGCTTGTGAGCGTGACGGAGCGCACGCATGAGATCGGTCTGAAAAAGGCAATCGGCGCGAAGCGGCGCAGGATATTGAGCCAGTTTTTGACCGAGGCGGCAGTGCTGACGGGCATCGGCGGACTGCTCGGCGTGTTGGGCGGCATCGGTATGTCCAAGCTGATCTCGCACTTTATGGATACGCCGTCCGCCATCAGCATCCCCGCGATCCTTGCGGCGGCGGTTTTCTCAATCCTGATCGGTCTGATCTTCGGCATCGTCCCCGCAGTCAAGGCGTCCAAGCTCAACCCTATCGAAGCCTTGCGCAGAGAATAAATGACAATCACCCCGCCAACCCAAGGCGGGGTGATTCTTGTAAGTACGTTGTTGGGCGGGGAGAAATCAAAAGCCGTACGCGGGAAGCAGTGGCCGAGCATAAAGAAGAAAAGAGATTGCCACGTCGCTTCGCTCCTCGCAATGACAAATAAGGTATCCTCTCATGTCATTGCGAGACGCCTGCGCCGTGGCAATCTCGTGCAGTCATACCGATTGCGTACAAGGGCGGAAGAATGAAAAAAGATTGCCACGTC
>JAQXWB010000021.1 GCA_029225225.1 Bacillota bacterium
GGCCCCGGCGCGGCCCGCCGCCCCATCACAACTTCGGGGGCCTGTGCGTGTCATGGCGGGGAGCGCAGCGACGTGGCAATCTATCTGTTGGATTTTGCATGCACTCGGTAGTTCCTGCACCGGTGAAAGACATGTCCCCGCCGGTGCAGGAACTACCGACTGCGTACAAACTTGTTCCTGCCTGCCGCCTGCCGCTTTGCGGTCTGCGGGGACATGTTCCCGCCCTACAGAGGAGTATAGTGGGAACTTTTTGCTTGCGGCGGCGTCAAAAAGCAGTATACTATATATAAATAATTGAACCGAAAGGAGAAGGCGTGATGAAAGGAAAGAATAAGTGCAAAATCTTAAAACAGATTCGGCAAAAAATCGCGGACGAGAATGATATTCCGCTGGTGACGCAGGAGTGCGGCTATCAGGGCGAGTGCAGCGGCACCTGCCCGAAGTGTGAGCAGGAGCTGCGGTATTTGGAGCAGCAGCTCGCACGGAGGCAGACATTGGGCAAGCGGGTCACGGTGACGGCGCTTGCTGCGGGACTGCTCGCGTCCCTGACCGGCTGCCCTGCGCCGCCAACGCCGGAGACCCCGTCGGAAGGCACCGCATTGGTGACGGAGGATACGCAGCAGACGGATTTCCAAACGGTGGGAATCGTGCCGATGACGGAGGAAGCAACAGAACCGGATGGGGAAGTGCTTTCGCCGAGTACGGACGCGGTGTTCCCGTCCGAGCCGGAGGAGCCGTTTGAGCTGGCGGGCGATGTCGTCTATGTTCCGGAGGAGCCAGATGAGCTTACAGGCAGAATTGCCGAGGCACCGGAGGAAACGGATGGCTGAACTGCTGTTTCCGCTTTTGCGCATTGTCCGCTTGCGCATGGAGACGGACGGTGAGGGTGTGACGAGTCTGATTGCGGGTGCGGGCTGTCCGCTTTCCTGCAAGTGGTGCCTCAATGCGCCTATATTGCAACAGCCCCCGACGCCTGTCTCGGCATGGGAGCTGTTTGAACGGGTCAAAATTGACGACCTCTATTTTCGCGCGACGGGCGGCGGCGTGACCTTCGGCGGCGGAGAGAGCCTGCTGCACGCGCCGTTTCTCAAAGTTTTCCGGGAGGTCTGCGGCGATGTGTGGCGCATTTATGCCGAGACCTCGCTCCATGTTTCGCGTGCGCTTGTGGAAACGGCGGCAGAGGTGACGGATGGCTTTATTATTGATATCAAGGATATGAATCCCGATATTTACCGCCGCTATACAGGTGGGGATGCGCGACTTGTGCGGGATAACCTCTGCTATTTGCTGGACACTGTCGGTGCTGCGCGCCTGCGTGTGCGCGTGCCGCTGATCCCGTCTTTCAACACGCAGACGGACTGCAACGAGAGCGAACGCCTGCTTCGGCAGATGGGCGTCACCCGCATTGAACGGTTTTCCTATATCAGACGGGAGAGTTAAGAGACGCAGATCGCCTTGCGCAGCGTTGCAATCGCGTTTTTTTCCAAGCGTGAGACCTGCGCCTGTGAGATACCGACCTCACCGGCAACCTCCATCTGCGTTTTGCCGTCAAAGAAGCGCAGCGCCAAAATACGTTTTTCCCGCTCACCGAGGGTGGAGATCGCCTCCCGCAGGGCGATGCGCTCGATCCAGCGCTCGTCGGTGTTTTTTGTGTCGCGCACCTGATCCATCACGGTCAGCGGGTCGCCTCCGTCGGAGTAGACCGGCTCATATAGCGAGACCGGCGCGGAGATTGCGTCCATCGCGCCTGTGACGGTTTCCAACGGCAGCTCTAACTTTTTTGCGATCTCCTCCAACGTCGGCTCGCGGGAGCTTTCCGCCATCATCGCCTCCTTACACTGCAAGACGCGGTAAGCCGTGTCGCGCACGCTCCGCGAGACGCGGATGGCGCTGTAGTCGCGCAGATAGCGCTTCACCTCGCCCTCAATCATCGGCACGCCGTAGGTGCTGAAGCGCACATTCAGATCGGTGTTGAAATTGGCAATTGCCTTCAAGAGTCCGACACAGCCGACCTGAAACAGATCGTCGGGATTTTCGCCGCGCCCGAGAAATTTCTGAATGACTGAAAGCACCAGCCGCAGATTGCCCTCAATGAGCTGCTGCCGCGCGTTTTCATCGCCCTCGCGCGTCAGCTTCAAAAGCCGCACCATTTCGTCATTTTTCAGCGTTTTCAGCCGCGCGGTATTGACACCGCAGATCTCGACCTTCCCCTGCATGAGAGTCCTCCGTTTTCTTTGATAAGGACAGTATTTCCCACGCGCGGTTTTTCATTCCGATACTTGGTGAAAAGGTGATTTGAAAAACTTCTGCTCGTGCATCCGCTTCCGCCTCTTGACATTCGAGATACATCTGTTAAAATAGACATTGAAAGTACAAATGTGCGGAGGAAAGGAGAGACAAAGCAGCAATGGCGGAGAAGGCAGGAAAAAATCGAAGCGATTACAAGCGGGTCAATCGCGGGTTGGTCTTGAAAATGGTTGCGACAGGGCAGTACACTACGCGGGCTGATCTGGTGCGCGGCACCGGTCTGAGTAAAATGGCAATATCTAATATTGTCTCGGAGATGCTGCGGCAGAATCTCCTGATCGAAACGGAGACGGTGCAGAGTGAGGAGCTGGGCAGGCGTCCGATGTCCCTTGCGCTGTCACCGAAGGCACCGAAAATCATCGGGCTGGTGATCCATCGCGACCGCTGCGAGGCAATTCTTTGCGACCTGTCGCTGCGGATTCTGCGGCGCGAGATTGCTACGATGGGCGAGGATATGGATCAGGAAAAGCTGATTTATATGATCTATCAGCTATTGGATACGGTGCTGCTGGGGGCGGAGAATGTCCTTGCCATCGGTGCGGCGTCCGTCGGCCCGATCAGCAAGCAGGAGGGAAAAATCCTCTCTCCGTTTTATTTCTATGGGATTCATGACGTTGAAATCGTCAAGATCATCGAGGGGCGCTACCAACTGCCGGTGTTCTTTGACCATGACAATCAGAGCGCTGTGCTGGCGGAGTGTCTTTACGGCAACGGGCGAGGCTACAAGGACGTGCTGTTTGTAGGCATCAGCTCCGGTGTGGGCTGCGGTATTGTCAGCAACGGGCAGTTGTTTGCCAATATGCGCGGGCTGCCGCCGGAGTTCGGCCATGTGAGCATTGATGTCAACGGCCGACCCTGCCAATGCGGGAACCGCGGCTGCATTGAGACCTATCTGCGCACGCCGGAGCTTTTGAGCAAGCTGCGCTATCATACGGGAAAATTCTACACCTATGAGACCTTCTGCAAAATGCAGGGGGACGAAAACGTGGAGCGCGTGTTCCACGATGCCATGATAAGGCTTGCCGTGGCGCTGACAAGCACGGTGAATATTTTGAACAGCGAACTGATCCTGCTGGGAAATGACAGCGTCTACTGGCCGGACCGTCATCTGCAAATGGTGGAGGATCTGGTCAACGAACGGCGCTTTGTGGCGTGGGATCATAGAATCATCGTGCGGCGCTCGTACTTTATGAAGGACGCCGCACTGATGGGTGCCGCCTGCAACGCTGCGCTGCATATCTTCAACGGGAATTTGCTGTTTGACGAATAGAATGCGTGATAAAAACAGAATACAAGCGTGAACGAAACGCCGATCAAACCGCAGCTGGGGGCAATATGCCTGCGGCTGCGGTTTTTTGAAGATTGCCGCGTCGCTACGCTCCTCGCAATGACACGAAAAGGCGCCACTTTTGTCATTGCGAGGCGCTTGCGCCCTGGCAATCTTGTGCAGGAGCTACCGTCTGCGCATAGACATGTTTGTCCGTACCGTCTGCCGCTTCGCGGTCGGCGCGTCAGGGATGCCGCGCCCTACGGCGCACGACCTCTCGTAAAAACAGTTTTCCGCGCTTGCGGGAGAGCATTTTCTACGAAATGCACAAACGAAAAAACGAAATTTGTAAATTAAAAATAATAATTCGCGAAATATCTATAAAACACCATAAAAATGCGATTTTATTGACAATTTCGACAAACAAAAATAAGGGACAGACGGAAGTAATCAGAGGTGAGTTGACAAAGAAAGGAAAAAATAATACATTGACAAGACGAATTAACTGTGGTAGTCTCTAATCAGAAAGAGATAGTAAACTGAATGTTCAAACAAGTAACGACGTCAGGAGGGGGCTTCTTAAATGGATCTTTTCAGCATCGGTGAGATGGTCATTGATTTTATTCCCGGCAGTGAACCGGCAAGCTACATCCGCAAGGCAGGCGGCGCGCCCGCCAATGTGGCGATTGCTGCGGCGCGAAACGGTCTGTCCGTCGGTATGTGCTGCTGCGTTGGCGAGGATGACTTCGGCCGCTTCCTGATGCAGACGCTGGAAGAAAACCATGTGCGCGCCCTGCGCCCCGCGCTCTGCGCCGATGCCGTGACGACGATGGCGTTTGTGACGCTCAGCGCCGACGGCGACCGCAGATTTACCTTCGCCCGTAAGCCCGGCGCGGACATGATGCTCTGCGAGGAGGATGTCAGAGAAGAGGACATCCGCGAGTCGGTCATCATTCACGCAGGCTCGTGCAGTCTCTCCGCCTCGCCGGAGGACAAGGCGACGGTGCGGGCGCTGCGCTTGGGCAGAGAAATGGGGAAGCTGGTGAGCTTCGACATCAATTACCGCAACCTCATGTGGAATGACGATATTGGCGCCTGCACGAAGCGCGTGTTTGAGATCCTGCCCTATGTGGATATCCTGAAGATCTCCGAGGAGGAGGTCGGCATGGTAGGCGGTGAAGACAATCTGTTCCGCCTGATGGAGGACTACAGCTTGACGCTCGTGATCGAGACCCTCGGCGCTGCCGGCGCTCGCTGCTACTTCGGCGGCAAGTGTGTAGAGATCCCGGGCAGAAAGGCGGTCTGCGTAGACGCCACCGGCGCGGGGGATGCGTTCTGGGGCGGCTTCCTCTCCAGCCTGCGGCAGCAGAATGTGAGCAGTGCGGAGGAGCTGACGATGCCGATCATTGAGAAAGCAATGGCATACGGCAATGTGAGCGGCTGGATCTGCGTGCAGCACAAGGGCGCCATTGAATCGCTGCCCACGCGTGCGGAGATCGAGCGTTATCTGTGATATCGACAAGGAGCGGGTTTTATGGAAAATATCTGGGAAAAGCCCTGTATGTATTCGCCGTCTCTGATCTGCTTAGACCTGTGCAATTTGGAAAGTCAGGTCAGACAGGTAGAGCAGTCCGGCATTGAGATGCTCCATGTGGACATTCTTGACGGGCATTTCAGCCCGAGCATGCCCTTGGGACTGGACACTGTGCGGCAGCTTCGCGCAAAGACAAATTTGGCGTTTGACTGCCATGTGATGGTTACGGAGCAGGATTATTTCGTCGATGAGCTGTTGGACATCGGCGTGCAGCAGGTGGTGTTCCACGCGGAGACGCAGCCGCATATCGACGGTATGCTCAACCGCATTCACGCTGCAGGTGCCCGTGCGGGTGTGGCGCTCAAGCCCTCTACACCGCTTTCGGTGCTGGAATATGTGCTGGAAAA
>JAQXWB010000022.1 GCA_029225225.1 Bacillota bacterium
TGAGCCGTGCGAGCTGGTTGCCCATCGTCCCTGCCGCCTGCCGGAATTCCAATACTCCTGTATGTCTGCCTACTGCGTCTTTGTCCGAAAACTGGCGGAGCGCTGCGGCATGGAGTATGACTGCGGCAGCGGGCTTTTGGCGTTTTTCGGAATGTATGTCTATGACTGAAGTTTGGAGATAGAGCTATGACGGAACTTGTTACGAATGCAAACCTTGCGGAATATGAAGCCTTTGTGCAGAGCCACCCGAAGGGGCATTTTGCCCAAAGCTCCCTTTGGGCAAAGCAAAAGCCCGCGTGGACATGGCAGGCAATCCTCTGCCGTGGGGAAGACGGCAAGATCAAGGGCAGTATCGCTTTTTTGATCCGTAAAATGCCGATCGTCCGCAAGAAGATGATGTATGCCTGCCGTGGACCCGTGTGCGACCTGACGGATCGGGCGACCTTTGCAGAATTGATGGAGGCTGCCAAGCGGCTGGCGAAGACGGAAAAGGCGTATGTGATTAAGATCGACCCCGATGTTCCGTCGAGCGATACCGAGTTTGTAAAGCTGCTGACGGACTGCGGCTTTCAGACCAAGGACACAGGCAAGAATTTTGAGGCGATTCAGCCGAAATACGTCTTCCGCCTTTATCTGAACGGGCGCACGGAGGAGGAAATCCTCGCCTCGTTCCATCAGAAGTGGCGCTATAACATCCGTCTCGCCGTTAAGAAAGGCGTTGAGGTGCGCATCTGCGGCAAAGAAATGGTGCCGGATTTTGCGCGGATCATGGTTGAAACGGGCGTGCGCGACAATTTTGCGACCCGTCCGCCGGAGTATTTTTCCGCAATGCTGGACAATTTGGGCGACAAGTGCCGGTTGTATATGGCGTTCCATGAGGGAAAGCCGATTGCGGGCACCCTTGCCATTCTCTACGGCGACAAGGTATGGTATCTCTACGGTGCAAGCTCGAATGAGCACCGCAATCTGATGCCGAACTATCTGCTGCAATGGAGCATGATCCAATGGGCAATTGAGAATCACTGCCGCGTGTATGACTTCCGCGGCGTCTCGGGCGACATCTCGGAGGACAACCCGCATTACGGGCTTTACCGCTTCAAGAAGGGCTTCGGTGGCGAATTTACCGAGTTTGTCGGGGAGTATGACTATGTGCTGAAAAAGCCGTCGTATTTTATCGCGGAAAAGGGTGCGCTTGCCTATAAGAGCCTTGCCGCGAAGATCTATATGCTGAAGCACCGGAAGAAAGCGTCAGGGGAGAACGAATGAACACCTATGTCATCAGCCGTGAGCTTTTGGAGCAGAACATCCGACAACTGAAAAAGCAGGCGAACGGCGTGCCGATCTGGGCGGTCATCAAGGGTGACGGCTATGGACTGGGTGCGCTGCCGCTGGCGGAGCTTTTGGCGGACAACGGCATCGAACGCTTCTGTGTGACCGAGGTACGCGAGGCGGAGCTTCTGCGCGAAAACGGCTTCCGCGACGCACAGATTTTGATGCTCCGCTCCGTCTCCGACCGTGAGACGCTGCACCGCCTGCTCGATCTCGGCGTGATCCTCACCGTCGGCTCGTGGGAGACGGCGCAGATGATCGACGCCCTCGCGCGAGAGCGGGCGGACATTGCCGAGGTGCATATCAAGATTGACACCGGCATGGGGCGCTACGGTTTTTTGCCCTCGGAAATGGAGCAGGTGGTCGCGCTCTACCGAGAGCTGAAGCACCTTGCCATCGGCGGAATCTATACGCATTTCAACTGCGCCTTTGCAGATGACAGGCTGACAAAACAGGAATTTGCGGAGTTTCAGAGTGTCATTTCGCAGCTTCGCGCGGCGGGCTTGGAGACGGGGATCGTGCATTGCTGCAATTCTTCCGCGTTTTTGAAATTCCCGGAGATGCACTGCGACGGCGTGCGCCTCGGCTCGGCCATTTTGGGACGGATGCCGTTTCGGACGAAGCTGCGTCCGGTCGGCTATTTGGAGAGCGAGGTTGAGGAGCTGCACACTGTGCCGAAGGGACATTCGACCGGCTACGGCGCGGTTTGGACTGCCAAACGGGAGACGAGGCTTGCCATTGTCCCCGTCGGCTGGTATCACGGCTTCCGCGTGAGCTGCCAGCCGGACATGACGCGCGTAAGGGATTGCCTCCGTTCGGCGTTTTCTGCGTTGAAGGGGATTCTTCGCAGGCAGCGCACCTATGTGGAGATCAACGGTACGCGCTGCCCCGTGGTCGGCGCAATCGGCATGCTCCACTGCGCAGTCGATGTAACGGAAATCACCTGCAAGACAGGCGACCGCGTAATCGTGCAGATGAACCCGCTGCATCAGAAGGGCGTCAAGGTCGTCTATCGAAAATAGTGCAAAAAGAAAACCGGACGGCATGCATACAAATCACGATGATTGGTATGCGTGCCGTCTGTTTTGGGTTATGCTTTGATCTCGCCTGCCCATTGGAAGGCGTATTTGGCGATGATGACGGCGATGATCTCATTGATGATCGCGGCTGCGACGATCGTGCCTTGTACGATGGTGGCAAGGGAGGGGTCAAAGCCGCTCAGGGTGGTTGCCGCGATGCCGGTAAAGACGAGGGAGACGCCCGAATGCGGCAGCAGCGTGAAGCCGAGATATTTTGTGACGGTCTTCGGCGCCTTGGTCAGCTTTCCGCCAAGGTATGCGCCGCCGATTTTTCCGACCGCACGGGAGAGAATATAGACTGCGGTAAACAGCCCCGCGCCCGCAATGAGTCGGTAATCCAGCGGCATGCCAAGGTTGACGATCACCAATACCAGCGAGAGGTTCAGAATGCCCTGATACTGCGCAAACAGCGCTTCCGCTTTTTCCTCCGGGATCAGGTTGACGAGCGTTGCGCTGAACGCCATGCCGATCAGAATATAGTTCAGACGGTATTCGTGGAAAACATAACGGTCAATGACAATGCCGGTTGCGGCAGAGAGGCAGAGGAAACACAGCAGCAGCGCAAAGCACACACGGCGGTTTTTAATGCGCTTCAAGATGACCGAGGCGAGTGCGCCGATGCCGATGCCGATCACAAACGGCAGACACACGGAAGCGATGATGACCAAAGGCGAGGTTGCCGCGCCGCCCTTGACGGAGGCAATCACGGAGATTACAGTGAAGAAGACCGCGACGCCGATCACATCGTCAATGGCGGCAAGGGGAATGAGTGTCTGCGTCACGGGGCCGTTCGTGCGGTACTCATTCACGATGGACAGAGCGGGGGCGGGTGCGGTGGCAAGCGCGATGCCGCCGAAGACCAATCCGAGATATACCGGCACCTCCGTCAGCCAAAAAACGACGCCGAACACAAGAGAAACGAACAAAAAGGTGCCGATGGACTGCACGAAGGTGATCCCGACAATCTGCTTTCCCGTTTTTGCAAGCTTTTTGAACAGAATTTCCTTGCCGATCATCACGCCCGCGAGACATTCGAAGACCTTCACGGTGATCTTATACCACTGCGCGTCCATGATCTCGGCAGTGACGACCTGCACAAGATACGGGCCGAACACGACACCCGTGACAAGCCAGCCGAGGATGGCGGGCAGCTTGACCTTGGCGGCGAGCTTTCCCACAACGGTTGCGATACAGATGATCGCAAACACACTTAACACTTGAACGATCATAAGAGCCTCCTTAAAACTGCAATGACTTCATCAGAATCGGCGTGCTGCGTGATCGCGCGGTCAAATGCGCCGTCTACGATCAAACGGCAGGTCTTTGCCTCAGCGGCTGTCATGCTTCCGCAAAGCTGCGGCGCTACCTTTTCCCAAAGCGCGGCATGCCGACGCAAGGCGAATTCGCCGACGGCACTGTTCAGACAGTACTTGTTAAATATCTCTCCGCGCACCATGCAAGCTGCGTCATAATAGCAGCGCAGGAGGAGGGTGGGTAAGTCGGCGTCATTCTGCTCGAGATGCTTCTGAACGACCTGCCCCATGTCGGCGTAGTATTTCTCATAGAGCGCGTACGCAAGCGCTTCTTTGGAGGGGAAATACTGATAGATCGTCTTTTTGGAAACCTTCAGCCGTTTGGCGAGAGAGTCCAGCGAAAATCGCAGCCCCTCCTCCCGCAGGCAGCGAATGGATTCCTCAATCAGCTTTTCTTTCAGCACGGAAACGATTCATCTCCTTTTCGTTTCCGTTATACCAACGAGAATACGCTTTGTCAAGCCGCGATGCGGAATTTTGTGGAAGCTGCTGCCTGTCACGCGAAAAGCCGATGTATACGCTTGGGCGCTTTGAATCAAGAAACGGCTGCGACGGGGAATGTCGCAGCCGTTTGCCGATATACAATACAAAGGTCGGAAAATCGTTTCGCTCAATCCTTCATGTCAAACAGGTATTTTCTGCACACCTTGATTTTTGAAAGGAGCGCGATGATCACGATGCTTCCGAGGACGGACACTGCCTCCAAGAACAGCAGCTTGACCGAGCGGTGCCAGCCCGTGAAGTTCATGTACCAAACAAGCAGCGACATGATGATAATATGGATAAAATAAATCCCGAAACACATTTTGGAAAGTGCTGTGATCGCGGTTTTCAGACGCTTTAGCAGGTGGGAATACCGGCGGATCGTTTCAAACACGAAAACGGCGCAAAGCAGGATCGCGGGTGATTCGTAGCTTACCAGATAATTGTCGGGCTGCTGATATGCATAGAACTGGAACGCACAGCAGGCGGCAAAAAACACGCCGGCAGCCGTCAAGACCATCCAATTGCGCAGCTTTGAAAGTTTTTTTCGACTGACCCAATAACCTGCAAAGACATACAGGTAGTACACGGAGCAAAGGTTGGCTTCCCGAATGATGGAAGAGAATTGCGCTTGCCCCTGAAACAAGCGAATGGCGTTGACCGTTGGCAGGAGCATCATCCGAAGAAAGACCAGTAGGAGCGGAAGACATAAATAGCGCCCGGGCACTTTGTCCTTCACGATTACAGCAAAAGGAATTGTAACGTAGAGACAGAGAATCATGGGCATGTACCACATGCTGCCGAAGGTTGTCTGATTGACAAAAAGCATCGTCGAAAAAAGGTTGAGGATAGCACCGCCGAACCCCTCTGTTTCGAGAATATGATTGCCGGGATCCAGCAGAAGAATGCACCAATACATCAGGAAATACCAGATTTCCGCAGTGATAAACAGACTCAGCAGATTGTGCTTGTAGAAGCGTTTGACATCCTGCCCGTTTTCGATGCGCTTGTTCAGCAGCAGAGCGCCGGAGATCATCAAAAACAATGGAACGCCGAGTTGACTGAACACCGTGACGAAGGTGTTCAGAATTGTTGAGCCAAGCGAAATCTCCAAGAATTCCTGCATTTGGTTCGAATAGTTGTTGTAGGTACGGTTTACGGCGTGATTGAGCGAGATGCTGATAATTGCGAGCACACGGGCGACATCCGGATACAACTGCCTCCCACCGGTTTTTCCGGTCGGAAGGGATGTTTGCATTACAATGTACCTTCCTTTTTACAGCGTATTACAGTGAAAACAGACCGTTTGGATTCGACGGCTTCCCGCATTTTATCATAAAATGCTCTGGGGATAAAGCCTTAAATTTGAAGTTTTTTATCTGGAATGTGTTTTTCGTCAAGCATTGCGGAAAACGGAAGAAAAAAGTCGCCGCCGGTCTGCCTTGCGCTTTGAATTGCAGCGTGGTATACTGTTTGCAAAACCATAGGAGCGTCACAATGGAAGCATATCGAATTTTAGCGGTTGACGATGATCCGTCGATCTTGAATATTATAGAAACGGCACTCTCGCAGGAGGGGTATGCGGTGCTGACCGCCTCGGACGGAAACGCCGCCTGCCACCTCGTCGAGCGGGAAAAGCCGCATTTGATCATTATGGATGTGATGATGCCGCAGTGCAACGGCATTCTTGCGACCATCCGTATTCGAGAGGAGAGCAATGTGCCGATTCTGATGCTCTCGGCAAAGGCGGAGGGGAGCGGATTGGGGCTTGCCATTGCGCAGACTTATACGGAGTCCGTCGGTGGCAGCTTCCATGTCGAGATCGACGGAGATCAGTTCGCGGCGATTGTAACGATCCCGAAAAACAAAAGCAACAGATAGCACTTCGCGTGTCCTTACCATGAAAACCATGGAGGGCGGGGACAGTCGTAAGCCGCGTGCAGAAACTACCGACTGCGTACAGGAGATTGCCACGTCGCTGCGCTCCTTGCAATGACAAATGGGGTAGCCTTTTTGTGTCATTGCGAGGCGCTTGCGCCGTGGCAATCTCTTCTTCCCGATGTTGTAAATTGTCGGCTATGCAGAGCCTTCCTATATTTCTCCGCGTTTTAAAATGAAAGAAACTTGTAAGAATTTGGTTGGCTCTTTTGAAAGACATCCCCTTTACCATAAAAGGTACAGGGGGTGCTTTTTTTGGAAAAAAGAGAATCCGGTTTGGATCTTTTGCGTGTTGTCGCGCTGCTGTTTGTTGTGACATTTCATTTGTATCTGAATAACGGCTATTATTACGAGACACAGAAGGGACTCTATATGCTGCTTGCGGGCAGCTTTCGTTGGCTGAGTACCTGCTGCGTCGGGCTGTTCCTAATGCTGACAGGCTACCTCAAGTCCGACCGCACGGGAATCAAGGACTGCTATCGCGCGCTTGCACCGGCGCTTTTGGGCTATCTGCTCGCCGCAGTGATCTCGATCCCCGTGCGACACTTCGCGTTTGGGGATCAAATGAGCTTGGGCGTCTGGCTCAAACGGCTGTTTGGCTTCAGCGCGGTCTACTATGGTTGGTATGTGGGAATGTATATCGGTTTGACCCTGCTCAGCCCGTTCCTCAATCTGCTGCTGCGGCAGTTACGGGAGAAAAAACAGCTTTTGGGCTTCGCGGCGGTTTTGCTGCTTCTGACCGCACTGCCGGGCGTAACGCCGCTGCCCGTTGCGCCGGACTTTTGGAGGAGAATGTACCCGCTGACCTATTATGTTTTAGGCGCGGTTATCCGCCGTTTACAGCCGAAGGTTAGACGGTGGCTTGCACTGCTTACAGCGATCCTGCTTGCTGTTGGCCTTGGGGCTGCGACGCTGCTCTCCACGGACGGGAAGCTCAGTGAGGCGTTTACGCAGGAATTTGCCGACCTCTGGATCACGGCGATTACGGTCTGTACCTTTTTGTCGCTCTATCGGCTTCGGCTGCCTTCGGGATGGCAGAAGGTCTTCCGCTTTGCGGCGGGTGGATGCTACGGCGGGTATCTGCTGTCGCATCTTTTGGACGCGTGGTGCTATCGGTGCTTCCCGCAGTGGCAGACGCCTGTGCAGTATCCGAAGCTATTCTTCGCGGTCACCGTTCCGATCTTTCTAACCTCGCTTCTCACAGGGAAGGCTTTGCAATGGGACGTGTCTGCTCTTCTGCATAGCAGAAGGAGGGACACAGGATGCTGACGAGCAAACAAAAGAGGCATATTGCGTCGGAGAATCTCTGCCGCCGCGTGCTTTTGTCGTGGCTGTTTGCCGTGACGGTTGAGTTTTTGCTTTTGCCTGCAAGCCTCCGGCGGTTAGACGGCTTGGAGGCGCTGAAAGGGGTGTCTGCCGGCAGGACGGTGTGCCTGATGTGCGGGTGCTTTTTGCTCCTATGGGCAGCATCCCTCTTTTTTGATACGAGACGGACGGAACGGTGGCTGACCGCGGGTACATTTGCCGTTTTGAGCGGTATGGGTTTATACGCTGCGTTTTCTCCCGCCCTGCTCTGCGCCGTGCTGCTGTGCCTTGCGCTGCTGCTCATCTATGCGTGGAAGGGGTCAGCGGTGAAAACGGAGCCTATGGAGGTGTCGGAACGGGGGAGGTGTCCGGCGCTTTGCCTCACGGTGGTATTCGCGCTGGTGTTTTTTGCCTTTGTCAGTCTGTGGACGGTTTGCCGCGTTTTGGCGTATCGGACGCCCAGTTATGACTTCGGCATCTTTTCGCAGATGTTTCATCAAATGCGCACGACGGGGCTGCCGACCACGACTTTGGAGCGCGACGGGCTGCTGTCACATTTCAAGGTGCATGTCTCGCCGATCTATTATCTCCTGCTGCCATTTTACTGCATCTGCCCCAAGCCTGCCACGCTTCAGGTCTTACAGGCGGCGCTGCTTGCTTCGGCGGCGATTCCGCTGTGGCTGCTGGCGAAAAAGCACGGCTTCTCTCCTATCCTGCGCGCGCTTTTTTGCCTGCTGCTGTTCCTCTACCCCGCCTACTCCGGCGGTGCGGCTTATGATCTTCACGAAAACGCGTTCTTGACGCCGCTTTTGCTTTGGCTCTTTTATTCCATCGACTGCGGCAGCGGTTGGCGTACCGCACTGTTTGCCGCGCTGACACTGCCGGTCAAGGAGGATGCGGCAGTCTATGTCGCGGTGGCAGGACTGTATCTGACTGCCCGTTCGCTGCGGAAGCCTTGTGACCGGAAAGGGATCAAAACGGGGCTGCTGCTTCTGCTTGCCTCCATTGGTTGGTTCTTTGCCGTCACAACCTATCTTTCCAAATGCGGTGATGGGGTGATGGCATACCGCTACGAAAACTTCATGCCGGATGGCTCTTCATCGCTATTTTCTGTGATCAAGACAGTGATGCTCCTTCCGATGAAGGTGCTGTATGAATGTGTTGAGACGGAGAAATTGGAGTTCCTTGCACGCACGCTCCTGCCGCTGCTCGGTCTGCCGCTTCTGACGCGGCATTATGAGCGGTTTCTTCTGCTGATTCCGTATGTCCTTGTCAATCTGATGTCCGATTATCCGTATCAGCACGATATCTATTTTCAGTATACCTTCGGCGCGACGGCGTTCTTATTCTATCTGACGCTGCTGAATCTTTCGGAGCTGATGCAGGCGATTCCCAAACGCGTTTTCCTTGCGCGTCTGCCGCTTTTCCTTGCACTGATCGCGATGATCGCCTGCTTTTCCGCTTCCTCTATGGGAAGGGGAGCGTTATACATCAAATTGTATCACACAAATCGGACGAGCTATGCGCAGATTGACGAATTCCTGCAAGCGGTGCCGGAGGATGCAAGCGTTGCGGCGACAACCTTCTACACAACTGCGCTGAGCAATCGGGAAGTTCTCTACGATATCAAGTATGCAACAAGCGAGCATCTTTTCAGCGTGGATTGCATTGTGCTGGACACCTCCGATACGGAAAGCCACAAAAAATTCGGAGGTCTTTCCGCATTTATGCAATTTCTGCAAGCAAACGGCTATTCGGAAACGGATCGTTTGGAGGAATCCCTGATCCTGTTACAAAGAAAAACGCAGGTCGAGTGACCCGCGTTTTATAGCGTTATGTTCCGAAATAACTGAAGTGCATATAATCCTTTGTTCCGCTGTTCCAATAGGCGCCTTGACGGAAGCCGTATTTTTCAAAAATGCGTGCGACCTCGCCGTCGAGCGGGATGGAATAGGGATCCTCACCGGGCTTCCAATGGCTGCCAACCGTTTCGCCCGTATTCGGATTATAATAATAATTTTCCTCGGGGTTGATGTCGATGGCGCAGCCGATGGTATGCTCTGAGCGCCCGCCGTTGCTGAAGCCGCCGAGATAATGAATGGGGAAACGCTCCTCGCCATTATAAATCTCCTCAAAGATCGCTTCCACCGTCGCGGCAAGATTCCGATGCACCTGCACGGTCATTGTTTTAGTTACCTTTTCACCGCTGCTGTCAAAGTCCCAGACACGCACCGTAACGGAGGTCATTTGCGCAGCCGCCCATTCGTAGTCCATATCTATGTAATTTCCGTTCTCGTCATAGATTGCGTAATACATCCGTGGGTCATCAACGATTTCACCGAAAACGCGCAAGCACTTTGCGTTATAGATCTCATCGTTAGAGGCGTCGCTGATTTTGCGGCAGGTGAATTCACAGGAGGCATATAGGCCGTTCGCAGCGTAAACAGAGACAGTCGCCTTACCGGTGCCGACGCAGGTGACCTTGCCGGTTTCGTCTACCGTTACAACATTCGGGTCGCTGCTTCGCCAAACCAGAGGTGTTTGCAGCGCACTGTCCGGCAGAATATTTGCCGTGAGCTGATATGCCCTATCTACATAAAGTAAAACTGCGTTATCGCTGAGGGTTAAAATGTGCGGCAGAGATAATTCTTGCTCGGAACGCACCAAAGCCTTGCTTAGACGGCAGAAAATAGCGGCGCACTCCGCTCTGGTCAGCGTATTTTGCGGTTGAAAGCAAATAGCACCGTCTTCGTTCTCCATGCCGTTCAGAATCCCGAGAGAACGCAGGAGGTCAACGGAGTCCGCTGCCCATGCGCTGATCCGGTTGGCATCGGCAAAGCCGTCGGGAACGGAAGCGTCCGTGACGGGATTTAATGTATGCTCCAGCTTCTGCACATAATAGGCAACGAGTTTTGCGGTCTGCTCGCGCGTGACAGGCGTATTCGGCGCAAACGTTGTCGGCGACATGCCGTCGACAATGCCGTTGCAGACCGCCCATGTGACATAGGGGGTGTAATATGCGCCGGGCGCAACATCTGTAAAGATCACAGGCATTGTCGCGTCGCTCCAATCATTCAGGTCAATTCCTTCAAGGCGGCCTAAGACCGTGACAAACATTCCCCGTGTCATTGTGCCATTTGGAGCAAATTCCGTCGTACTGACGCCGCCGAACAGACCGAGCGCCGTCGCTTCCTCTATGTAATCCTTTCCCCAATGCCCTTCAATATCCGAGTACGACGCGGAAACCGTTGCAATCGCAGCAAACAGCATACAGAAGGAAAGAAGGGCGGAAATCAACCGGTTTCGCATGAAAACGCACCTCTTCTGTCAGATTATGTCTACCGCAATCATACCGCGATTTGCGGCAAATTGCAAGAGGCGAAATATGGTAAAGTTGGCTGCGCAAAAAAACTTAAAAAAGATGAAAAAAGTGCTTGACAAATGGAAACGGGCGTGGTAGTATATCAGAGCTGTCCGCGAGACGGCGATGTACCTTGTAAATTAAACAACGAGAAACATGAACAAACACCTTGGACAATTTTGATTGAAAAAACAAAGTTGTTCTGAAATGTCA
>JAQXWB010000023.1 GCA_029225225.1 Bacillota bacterium
CGTCAGGTCAAGGTTTTGCCTCCAGCTTCCTTCAGATTCCACCTCACGATGGACACCCTTGCTCTTGGCTATAGCCTTCCCGCTACCGGGCGGCTTCGGGACTTTCACCCGTTAGAGTATGCGCCCGCCGGGCGCACTAGAAAGTGCCGCCTGCCTTCGTGGCAAGCGGCACTTGTATTTGTTGCAGTTCATTCCGGCATGGGTTTGCCGAGGCGGCGGTACATCGTCTTTTTGACGGCGCGGATAATATTCTCATAGCCCGTGCAGCGGCACAGGTGGCCGGACAGGAGCTTGCGCAGCTCAGCGTCGGTATACTCCTTGCCGCTCTCCAAAATCTCAAGGGAGCTGAGAATAAAGCCGGGCGTGCAGAAGCCGCACTGAATGGCAGCCTCGTCGATAAACGCCTGCTGAATATCCGACAGCTCGCCATTCGGGCCCATCAGACTTTCAAGGGTACGGATCTTTTTCCCGTTCGCCCAGACCGCGAGGTAAATGCAGGAGTTAAACGCCTCGCCGTCGATCAGCACCGTGCATGCGCCGCACTCGCCGACCTCACAGCCCTTCTTGACGGAGGTCATGCGGAAGTCGTTGCGGAGCATGTCGGTCAGACTGGCGCGGACGTCAACCATCTGCTCAACATCCTTGCCGTTGAGGTTGTACTTGACCAGCATATATTGCTTTCCCATTACAGCGCACCTCCTGCTCGTTTGACGGATTCGATGATGCAGCGCTTCGCGGATTCTACAGCGACATGCTGACGCAGCGCCTTCGATGCTCTCCACGAGTCACGCGGATTGATATCCTCCAGCACCTTCTGTGAGAACACCTCGATATTCTCCATGTTGACTTCCTTCCCGTTGATGAACGCCTCCGCGTTCGGGGCGCGCATCGGAATGGGGCCGGCAACACCGTAAGCAACACGGACGCGCTCGAAGGTCTTTTTGTCCGCGGACAGGCGGACGTTGACCGAGCAGCCGTTCGTCGCGATATCCAGCGCGTTGCGCATGGCGTACTTAATATAATAGCCGTAGGTGTTCTCGTAGCTCTCCTTCGGAATGAGGATCGCGGTCTGAATTTCATCCGGACGGATATCGACGACCTTGGCTTTCAGATAAAAGTCCTTGATCGGCACGCGGCGCTTGCCGTCCTTGCCGGTCAGCTCGACGATTGCCTCCCACGCGTGGAGGGTCGAAGCGGAGTCTGCGGAGGTCACGCCGTTGCAGGTGTTGCCGCCGATGGTGCCGATGTTTCGAATCTGAGGCCCGCCGACCTGATCGACCGCCTCGCCGAGAACGTTGATATATTTCTGAATGAGGGGATCTCTTGTAATATGGGAGAAGCTCGTCAGACTGCCGATGCGGAGCGTCTCATCCTCGTCCATGGAGACACCGCGCAGCTCGTCGAGCATGTAGATGGAGATCAGCTCCACACCCGCGCGCTTGCCCTCGCGCATCTGCACCAGAACGTCCGAGCCGCCGGCAATGATGTGCGCTTCGGGATGCTCGATCCGCAGACGAACGGCGTCCTCCACGCTCGCGGACTCATAATAGGCTTTCATATCATACATGGCTCAATTCTCCTTTCTCCACGGGTCGTTGATCAAGCCCTCCTCAGAGAAGCGCTTGAACAGGATGTGCGGCGTCATCGGTGCATCGTCAATCGCCACGCCGGTTGCGTTCAAAATGGCGTTGCGGATTGCAGGCGCGACGGGGCACGCAGGCGGCTCGCCGAGTGCCTTCGTGCCGAAGGGGCTGGTCGGCTCGGGATTTTCGACGAACTGCGCCTCCAAATGCGGGTGATCCATCGTGGACGAGAGCTTGTAGTCGAGCAGGTTGTTGTTCAGCGGCTTGCCCGTCTTTTCGTCGAACAGAAGCTGTTCGGAGAGGGCGTAGCCGATGCCCATCGACATACCGCCGTGTACCTGCGCGGCAGCAAGCTGCGGGTTGATGAGCTTGCCGCAGTCGTGGACATTGATGATCTTGTCGATCTTCACGCGGCACATCGGAACATCCACCGTAACCTCGACGCAGCAGCAGCCGAAGGAATAGGCATTGTTGCGGATCTGATAGGTCGATTCCGCCGTGATATGCTCGGAATGCGAAAGGCTGTAGAACGCCTCAGTCGCCAGATCCTTGAGGCTCATCAGAACGCGTCCGTCCGTCGTGCGGACGATGTTGCTCTCAATGATGTCGAGATTCGCAATTGCCACACGGGTCAGCTCGTTTGCGTATTTGAGGATCTTTTCCTTCAGGATGTTGCCGGTCTGCGTGATGGAGAAGCCGACAACATAGGTCTGACGGGACGCGTAGGCGCCGAGGCCGAAGGGCGTCACATCGGTATCCTGCGTGGAGATCACATGGACGTCTCTGTAGTCCTTGATGCCGACCACATCCGCCGCCATCTGTGCATATGCGGTGTCCGCGCCCTGACCGATCTCCGTCTCGCCGACCTGCACCTGAATGGAGCCGTCCTGATTGAGCACCATACGGCAGGAGGAGTGCTCCAGCGCAATGGGCCAGACGGCGGTGTTGTACCAGAACGGCGCAATGCCCACGCCCTTGCGGATATCGCCGGTCTGATGCGCATACTCCGCGTGCTTGCGGTCATAGTCGATATAGGCAATTGCCTTGTCGAAGCACTGATTGAAGCTGTCGTAATAGTTCTCGTTCTTTGAGAAGCCGTCCACATAGCCGACCGGCATGATATGCTCGCGGCGGAATTGCAGGGAATCAACGCCCAGCACCTTGCAGATATCCTCAATATGGCACTCGTGCGCCCACGACGCCTGCGGCATACCGTAGCCGCGCATCGCGCCTGCGGTGGAGCGGTTGGTAAAGACGGTGTACGCGTCGCAGTCAAAGTTGTCGCAGGGATAAAGCTGCGGGAAGGAGCCCATCGCCTTGGCGACGATGGAGTGACCATGCGAGGCGTAAGCGCCCTGATTGGAGAAGCACTCGACCTTACGGGCCACAAAGGTGCCGTCCGGACGGAGCCAAGAAACCATGTGGAATCGAATGGCATGGCGCACGCGGTTGGAGACGAAGGTGTCCTCACGGGGGATGTCGATCTTGACAAGCCGACCGCCGAGCTGCATAGACAGCCACGCGACCAGCGGCTCGTACAACGTATCCTGCTTGTTGCCGAAGCCGCCGCCGATATAGGGCTTAATCACGCGGACGCGGCCCCAGTCGATGCCGAGCGCCTGACCGACCGTGCGGCGGACAATGTGCGGAATCTGTGTGGAGGAGACAATGACAATCTTGCCGGACTCCTCATAGGCATAGGCGACATGGTTCTCAATGTGGCAGTGCTGCACGGTCGGGGTGTTGTACCACTTATCGACGCAGATCAGTCCCTTTTCCTTGATCGCTTCCTCATAATTGCCCTTACGGCTCGAGGTGTGCTTCAAGATGTTGTTGGGGTATTGCTTGTGGAGCTGCGGCGCGTCATCCTTCATGGCCTCCTGCACGTCAAGGACAAAGGGCAACTCCTCATATTCGACCTTGACCAATTCGGCGGCCTGCGCAGCGGCAACCTCATCCTCCGCCACAACGGCAGCAACGTCGTCGCCGTAATAACGGACATGGCGGTTGAGCAGACGGCGGTCAGCGACATCCTGATGCGCCTCCTCGACCGACCAAGGGTGACCGGCGGTCGGGAATTTGATATCGGGAACGTCAAAACAGGTGAAGATCTTTACTACGCCGGGGATCTTTTCGGCTTCCGAGATGTCAACGGATTTCACATAGCCGTGCGCAATCGTGGAGCGAACCACACGGGTGACGAGCGCACGACGGTCGCACAGGTCGTCCGTGTATTTGGCTCTGCCGGTAGCCTTGTCAAACGCGTCAACGCGGGCTACGCTTTTGCCAACATTCATATTATGTAAACCTCCTGACGATAATTTCGAACGAAATAAACAAAAAGCGGCTCGTTCTGATAATACATTTTGAGTATATCATAAAATGTACGGAAAGGAAAGAAAAATCGTTATCCTATTTGCAAAATAACGCAAAAAAAGAAAAGGCTGGAAAATTTGCGGCAAAGCGGGTATAGTATATGAGACGAAGGACTAAAGACTAAGGACTAAAGGAGCAGGGAGAATGCCCCCGGAGCACTCCCCTCCCCCTGTCATTGCGAGGAGCGCCAGCGACGCGGCAATCTCATGCAGGAACTACCAAGTGTGTACAAACCAGCAACCGGAGATTGCCACGACCAGTGTGCGCACTGGTCTCGCAATGACAGATGGTGTCGCCTCCCCCTGTCATTGCGAGGAGCGCAGCGACGCGGCAATCTCATGCAGGAAGTAGCAAGTGCGTACAAACCTACAGCTAGAGATTGCCACGACCAGTGTGCGCACTGGTCTCGCAATGACAGATAGGGTCGCCTCCACCTGTCATTGCGAGGAGCGCCAGCGACGTGGCAATCTATTTCCCCACCCAGTATGCACTTGGTCGTTCCCGCCTGCCTCTGCTGCCGTGCGGTCGGCACCGGATGCACGCATATTTCCACCCCGAATGAGGTAAAATAAACGATAAGAATCGGAGGGCCATAACATGCAAACTTTAAAGATCGGCTGCGTTGTCATGGCGGCGGGAAACGCGGCGCGCTTCGGCAAGAACAAGCTCGCTGCGGAGGTAAACGGCAAGTCCCTGATCCGCCACGCGTTGGAAGCAGTGCCGAAAGAACCGTTTTCCCGCGTCGCCGTTGTCACGCAGTACCCTGAAATTGCGGAAATGGCAAGAGAGTTCGGCTTCGAGCCAATCGAAAACAAACACCCGGACTACGGCATCAGCCACACAATCGCCCTCGGCACGCAGGCGCTTTCGGAATGTGACGCAATCCTGTATCTGGTGTCTGACCAACCGCTTTTGGACAGCGCTTCCGTTGCGCGCGTCGTCTCCTGCTGGCGGGAGCATCCGCAGTATATCGTCGGCGCGGCGCACAACGGCAAACGCGGCAATCCCTGTATTTTTCCGCGCGAGTTTTACGGCGAGCTGCTCGCGCTGACCGAGGATCACGGCGGCAACAGCGTCATTCGCTGCCATCCCGACCGCCTCTTAACGGTCGAGGTCGCACAAGAGGAGCTGACGGATGTAGACACCCCCAAGGCGCTCAAAGATCTGCAAACACAGCTTGGCAAACAGGCTCCCTAAGGAATCTCTGAACAAATCAGCGGATCTTTTGCTGCAACTTATCGGTTCGAAAACCTTGAAATACGCAGAGTATTCCTGCGGTTTTCAAACCTCCATTTGCGATAAAATCTCTCGCCGACCGCTCTTGTGGATTTTGAGAATCCCAACAACATGCTTAAAAAACGCAAGCCGGCATTCGTCGGCTTGCGTCGTTTTCTTTATGTGCCTGCTGCGGAGATGTATGAGGCAAAGGTGTAGATATCCGTATAGCGCGAGATATAGAAGCGGCTGACCAAGAACGGATCGTCAGAAGTGTTATACTGCCCGCCGACCATTTTGATGCCGAACAGGTAGTGGCGTGCGGCAACCTCCAGCGTCAGATTGCTGTACTTTCCCGTCGGGTAGCACAGAACATAGGGGATTCTTCCCGTGATACGGGTAATGACCTTTTTCGTCTCGCTCAGCTCGTATTCCAGCGTCTCCTCGCCCATCGCATCCATATCGTCATGGGTGTAGCCGTGGCTCTGGATGGACACCAAACCGGAGTCCGCCATTTCGCGAATCTGTTCCTCGGTCATTTTGTGCGTCATTCCGGCAGCATTGCCAATCACGAACACCGTCGCCTTCACCTGATGCTTTTGCAGCAGCGGCAGCAGCTCGTTATAGTTGTCGTCATAGCCGTCGTCAAAGGTCAGAATGACGGGCTTGTCATAGTCCTCGATGTGCGCCAGATCCTCAAACCAGATTGGGTCATAGCCGTTTTCCACGAGATAGGCAAGCTGCTCGTCCATGCTCGACGGGCTGACGAACAGTTCGTCAATGCCCCACATGTTGTCACTGACCGCGTGGTACATCAGCACGGGGACATTGACATCCTCAGGAATGTCGAAAGCTCTGGCGGCGGGCGTGATATAAGTGATACCGCTCTCCTCATCCGTCCATATCGGATAGCCGAGCGCCTCCGCCGTTTCCATCAGCGGCAGCAGCCCGCCTTCCTCGGTCGTATAAATATAGGTTGCGGCATGCCCGAAGGGTTTTCCGTTGGCGAGAATGCCGTCATCCGTGCTTTCCACGGTATCCGCTCCCGTAAGGCGCAGAGGCTGCTCGCTTTCCAAGGTCAGACCGGTCGCTTCGGCAAAATCCGACGCGCGGATATAAGTATAAAGCGTGTCGTAGTAGCTCTGCACGGTATAGCACTCCACCGCCTTACCGCTTAAAATGTACACGCTCTCCGCAGGGATCAGGACGGTGGGGGGTTCGGTGGTGGTGGTCGGCGGTTCCGTGGTTGTCGTCTGCGTCGTCGGCTGCTCCGTGGTCGACGGTACCGGCGTCTCAGAGGGGGCGGGCTGTGCAGGCATCCGATCCGTAGTGAAATACAGCACGCCGGCAGCCACCAGCAGGAGCGCTAAAATCACCGATAATACAATGATCGCCCGTTTCATCTCACTTCTCCTCCAGAATCTTTGTCAGCTCATGCATAAAGCTGTTGATGTCCTTGAACTGGCGGTAGACCGAGGCAAAGCGCACATAGGCAACCTCGTCCAAAGGCTTCAGCCGCTCCATCACCAGCTCGCCGATCTTTTGCGACGGAATCTCACGCTCCAGAGAGTTCTGCACGATCTGTTCGATCTCCGAAACCGCCGCCTCCAGATCCGCCATGCTCACGGGACGCTTTTCACAGGCGCGCACCATACCGCGCAGAATCTTATTGCGGTCAAACGGCTCGCGGCTGTTGTCCTTCTTCACGACGGCAATCGGCAGGCTCTCCACCGTCTCATAGGTAGTAAAACGCTTCTGGCAGGAAAGGCACTCTCTGCGGCGGCGGATACTGGTGTCGTCGTCAGAGTGCCGGGAATCGACGACCTTACTCTCTTGGTAGCCACAATACGGACATTTCATTATGGTATCTCCTTTTCGTTTTGGCGTTTGTTGCTCTTTTCCTTTTATGATAGTTAGCTTTATTTTATCAAAGGGAGTTCCAAATGTCTATCCCTTTTTTCAGCTTTTCCCACCTGTTTTTTCAGAAAAGATTGCACTTTCCACCGAATTATGCTATACTGAACATATCACTTTTTAGGAGGACATTATGAATCGGAAACTGAATCAAATCCTATGGGGCGGTGACAAGCCGGGGCGCGCCGCCGTGCTGGGCATCCAACATGTATTCGCCATGTTCGGCTCTACCGTTCTCGTCCCCGCGCTGACCGGACTCGACCCCGCCGTCACCCTGCTGTGCATGGGCATCGGCACCCTTATCTTCCACTTGATCACCCGTGGCATCGTCCCCGCCTTTATGGGCTCCAGCTTCTCCTTCATCTCTTCCATCTGCGCTGTCGCGGCTTACTGCAACAATAACTCCATTGAAGGCTTTGCCTCCTATGTCGGTTGGGGCATCATTGCTTCCGGCGTGCTGTACCTTCTGCTGGCAGGCCTCGTCAAGCTCTTCGGAGCAAAGCGCATCACAAGCTTCTTCCCGCCCATTGTCACGGGCTGCATGATCATCATCATCGGCATGATGCTCGCCCCGACCGCAATGAACAACATCACCACCGTACACGGTGATTTCGCGCAGGATTCCGTTCTCGTCGCCGAGCTGACGGAAAACGGAACCCCCCGCGTGGAAAACGGCTGCTATCTGATGCAGCAATTGGACAAGCAGGGCAATGTGATTGTCAGCGGTTGGGTGCCCGCGAGCGACTTAAAGCTGAAAGAAGCCGACCGCAATGACGCCGATTATGCAAACCCCGGCAACGAGTACATCGTAGAAAACAGCAACGGCACGCAGATGCACGGCAGTGCCGACGCAGATTCCGCCACGGTTTCCGGTACGCAAGCATGGAAAAACTGGCTTGTCGCGGCCGTAACGATCTTGACAATCATGCTCGTCATGTTCTTCACGCGCGGCTTCATCAAGCTCGTCCCCATCCTGATCGGCATCGTCGTCGGCTATCTTCTCTCCCTCGCCCTCGGCATGGTCGACACCGCGAAGGTCGCGCAGGCGAGCTGGTTCTCTCTGCCGAAGGTCTCGCTGCCCGCTTTCAAGAATTGGGACGCGGTCAGCTTCGCCATTACCATGATTGCCCCGATCTCCATCGTTACTTTCGTCGAGCATGTCGGCGACATCACCGCCAACGGCGCGGTCACGGGACATAACTACATCGAAGAGCCGGGTCTGCACCGCACGCTGCTGGGCTGCGGTCTTGCCTCGATCTTCTCCGGCGCGATGGGCGGCCCCGCCGCAACGACCTACTCCGAGAACACCGGCGTGCTTGCCGCAACGCAGAACTACAACCCCGCAACCCTCCGCATCGCCGCCGTCTTTGCCATTGTGCTTTCGCTTTTCGGCAAGGTCTCCGGCATCCTCAACAGCATCCCCGCCGCGGTTATGGGCGGCGTGTCGGTCATTCTGTTCGGCATGATCGCCTCCGTCGGTCTGCGGATGCTCGTGGAAAACCATGTGGATTTCACCAAGAGCTATAATCTGGTCATTGCCGCCGTCATGCTGGTCATCGGCTTGGGTCTCTCCTCCGGCATCGCCATCGGAAACGTCACCGTCAGCGGCACCGCGATTGCCGCCGTGCTCGGCGTGATTCTCGCAAAGGTTCTTCCGCAGGAGGATCGTGAGAACACAAAAGCCGCCAAACAATAAGCCACAGAGAATTCCCCCGCTGCATAGCTTATGCAGCGGGGGAATTCCTTTTTTATTCATCCGGGTAGCCGGAGACATACAGGTCTTCGTAAACGGTGCGGTAGATCCAATCGCTTGCGCGGTGGAGATCGTAAACGCAGTAGAAATACTGTTCTTCTCCGAAGATACCGCCCCAGTACTCTACATTTTCCAAGAGCGCATAGGATTCAATCGTATAGTTCCCCTGCACCGCCTTCAGTGCAATATCCATCAGCTCCTCTGCGGAGAAGGAGGTCGTGCACATGCCGAGGCAGGCACGGATAAAGCCCGGATAGTCTCCGATCGGCATCCGCTGGACGGATTGCATCAAGGAGGTCAGCACCTGGCGCTGGCGTCCCGTGCGCTTGATCTCGTTGTCGGAAGCGCTGCTATGGCGCGTGCGGGCGTAGGACAGCGCCGCGTCTCCCATGAGCAGGCACTTACCCGCTGTCAGGTTATCCTGCTTACCCCACAGGTAATTCACCTCGTCCCAGTCAAGCTCCACCTCAACGCCGCCGACCAGATCGACAATATCGGCAAGCTGCTCAAAATCTACGGCGATATAATCCTTGACATTGAGCGAGAGGTTTTGGTTGATCGTGCCGATGGCCATCTGCGCGCCGCCCCAGTGATAGGTGTAGGTCAGCTTGGCATAAGTGCCCCATTCCTGGATCCGCACATACGAGTCGCGCGGAATGGAGATCATTTTGATCTTCTTATGTGCATCGTCAACAGACAGCAGGATAATACTGTCCGAAGAGTTGACCCTGTCCAGACCGAACAGGAGGAAATTCGTAACCTGTTCGGAGCCGTCGAGCAAATAGCTGGGGCCTGAGGGTTTCACGCCCTCTAAAAGCTCCCGTGCCTCCTCCGGCAATTCATCATAATCGATTGCTTCCCATTCAATTTCCTGATCAAAGGTTTTTTGCTCGATTTCCTCCGGAGAAACGGTGCTGCCCGGCACTTCGTTATCACGGATGATTGCGCCGTTCTCTCCAAACTGCACAACATTCAGCTGCTCCTGATCCAGCTTTTCTCCCTGTTTCAGTGTGCCGAACATATAGCGGTAGGCATAAAGTCCCAAGCTGCTAGTAACGAGCACCAGCATTGACAGAAGCAGCCCGACGATTGACATTCCTTTTTTCTGCCTGCGCAAGAAGAAGCTGACAGAGGCAGGAATCACCGCGAGGACGGACAAAAACGTCGCGGCAATGACCACGTTTCGCCCGAGCTGCACATCGCTGCCCGCAAGCGTTCCGGCACGATAGGACAAAAGCGCATAAACGCAAAAGGCGAGAAGGGCAAACAGCGCAGCCAGCGCCAGCAGCAAGGAGGTTACGCCGAGCGTGCGTTTCTTTCTGCGGTTGCGTTCGGGACGCCGATAGCCCACGATCCGCTGCTGATCCTCATAATTGTTTTGTTCCATAGTACATCTCCCTTCGGGATGGTAAATTTGTATTGGTGCAACCGGCGGTTATGTGTTATTTTATCATATTCCATCGAAAAAAGCTACCCCCTTTGTGCTGCGCCGTGCGAGAAAGCCGAAACCCGCGAAAACGGAGGGGCGAACGCCCCTCCGTCGAAGTGAAATGCGTTTACTTCCGTCAGCAGCCGCAGTTGTTGTCGCAGCCACAGCCGCAGCCATTGTTCAGCCAGTTGCTGTTGTTACCGCAGCAGCAGAACAAGAGGATGAGGATGATGATCCACCAGCAGCCGCCAAAACCGTTCGAGTTGCAATTCATAATCAGGAACCTCCCGTTTCAGTTATGAGCTCTGCGCTCATTCCATGTTATGACGGGCGGCGAAAAAGGTGACGGTACCGCAAAAGAAACGCCGCTGCTTTCGGCAAAATTTTTCAAGCACCCAACCTGCGGGGCGGGGACAGTCATAAGCCGCGTGTAGGAACTACCAATTGTGTACAAGCTTCCCTCCCATGTCATTGCGAGGAGCGTAGCGACGTGGCAATCTCTTGCAGGAACCACCCCATCCTGTCATTGCGAGGAGCGTAGCGACGTGGCAATCTCTTGCAGGAACCACCTTAATTTGTCATCGAGAGGCACATATACCCCCGCAAAAAAGGGGGGCACGCCACAGCCGCTCAGTCCTCCTCCGGCAGCTTATTGTGCTTCTGCTGCTTCATCCAAATATTCATCACGAGGCTGTGCGGCAGGAGCTTTACCATGCGCACCTGCATCCTGACCGAGAAGCCGTGAATCGAAACATCCTTCTTCGAGCGGTACAGATCCTTAAGCGCCGTTGCCATGACGTCCTTTGCCTCATAAAACTTGTTGTAATAGGTCACGGCATTGTTGCTTGTCTGCAAGGCGTGTTCAAAAAACTCCGTCTTGACCCAGCCGGGGTTGACCGCCATCACGCGGATGCCGCGCGGCTTCAGCTCACGGTTCAGCGCGCGGGAATAGCTCAGAACGAACGCCTTGGTTGAGCCGTAGACATTGATATACGGCACAGGTTGGAAGGCAGAGAGCGAGTCCAGATTCAAAATTTTCGCGCCGCGCTTCATGTAGGGCAGCGTCAGCTCCGTCATGGCGACAAGCGCCTTGCAGTTGAGGTCGATCATGCGCATCGAGTCCTCGAGCGGAATCTGATCGTAGCGGCCGAATTTGCCGAAGCCCGAGACATTCGCGAGCAGTCCGACATTCGGCTTTGCCGTCTCCAAAAGGTCGGCGTAATGGCGCAGCGCGTCCGCGTCGGTCAGGTCAAGACTGACGGGACGGACGGGAATGCTGACCTCCTCCTTCAGCGCCTCCAGCCGTTCCGCGCGGCGGGCAATGACCCAAAGCTCATCAAATTGCTCCCACTGCGGAAGCTGCAATACAAGCTCGCGCCCCATGCCCGAGCTTGCGCCGGTAATGATCGCAATACGTTTCATCGAGAGTTCCACCTTTCATTCAGTCAGTTGATAAATTGCCGCAAGTGCCGCGTCGATCTCCGCCTCCGTCGTGCGGTAACCGACGGAGAAGCGTACCACGCCCTGCGGAAAGGTTCCGAGCGTCTTATGCGCCGACGGGGCGCAGTGCATCCCGCAGCGCGTCAGGATGCCGAATTCCCGCTCCAAGCGGTCAGAGGCCTCGGCGTTGTCGAGGTCTTCAAAGTCGACCGCAATCACACCCACGCGATCCGCAAGCGTCCAAGTGCCTGCCAAATGTGCCCCCTTGATCCCGCGCAGTCCGTCCAAAAAGCGTTCCGTAAGCGCCGCCTCGTGTGTGCGAAGGGTGTTGATGCCGATTTGGTCAATATATTCCAGTGCGGCCGCCCAGCCGTAGATTCCCGGCAGGTTGGGCGTTCCCGACTCAAAACGGTCGGGCATAAAGGGCGGCAGTTCCTCGGAATCGGACAGGCTTCCCGTGCCGCCGACGATCAGCGGCGAAAGCTGCGCGGCGAACTCTCGCGTGACCAGCAGCGCGCCGATGCCCTGCGGCCCAAGCAATCCCTTGTGCGCCGGAATCGCCATCGCGCTCAAGCCCAAGGCTTCAAAATCCACGGGATAATGCCCCGCCGTCTGCGCCGCGTCGAGCAGGAGCGGCACGCCGCGCAGTTTACATAATTTTCCGGCTGCCGCTGCGTCCTGTACCGTCCCGCAAACATTCGAAGCATGGCAAAGGAGGAACAGGCGCGTCTTCTTTTGCAGCATTTTTTCCGCAGCTTCGAGATTGATCCGTCCCTCTCTGTCGCACGGGACGCGCTCAAACCGCACGCCGAGCTGTACCAAAGGCCGCATCACGGCGTTATGCTCCATGCTGCTGACCAAAACACGGTCGCCCGGTCGGAGAAATCCCTTGATCGCGAGATTCAGCGCGGCAGTCGCGCCGGAGGTCAAAAGCACATGGGTCGGATCGGGATGGTGAAATAAACCGCACAGCCGTTCCCGCAGCGTCAGCGTCTCCAGCCCCGCCTCCTGCGCGGAGGCATAAACACCGCGGTTGATGCTCGCACCGACACTGTCCAAATAGTATTTCATCCGGTCGCTGACCCCGGGCGCCTTCGGGAACGAGGTCGCGGCATTGTCAAGATAGATCATAACACCCACCTCCACCGTTTTTTTCATTATAGCATATCTGTCAAAAATCGCAATCCCCGAAAAAGAATCACGCATCTCCCCCCGCCCCCCCTGTAGGGCGGGGACTCCCCTGATCTGTCATTGCGAGGAGCGCAGCGACGTGGCAATCTCACGCACGCACCACCAAAAAGCCATTGCCCCCCTGTAGGGCGCGACGACTCGGCGCGCCGGTACAGGAACTCCCCCAATTTGTCATTGTGTGGCGCTTGCGCCGTGGCAATCTTTTTCTTGTACGCACTCTCAACCTCCATCACCGTTATTTTGTATTGACAAACCGCCGCATTTTCGTTATACTTGAAAAAGATAAACGCATTGTAGGATGCGTTCAAAAAAAATAAGGAGAGAATGCAATGAAAAAAGAAAACTTCTTCAAGCGCCATTGGCTCGTCATGCTCTGCGGACTCATCGTAGGCGCCGCCGCAGTGGTGCTGTCCGTCCTCGGCAATCCCAAGAACATGGGCTTCTGTATTGCCTGCTTCCTGCGCGATATCGCAGGCGCGACCAAGCTGCACCAAGCGGGCGTCGTGCAGTATTTCCGTCCCGAGATCGTCGGCATCGTCGTCGGCGCAATGCTCATGGCGCTCGTCGGCAAGGAATTTAAGCCGAAGGGCGGCAGCTCCCCCGTGCTCCGTTTCACCCTCGGCGCTGCCGTCATGGTCGGCGCGCTGGTCTTCCTCGGCTGCCCGCTGCGCATGGTCATCCGTATCGGCGGCGGCGATTTGAACGCCGTCATCGGTCTGGTCGGTTTCATCCTCGGCATCCTGCTCGGCATCGTCTTCCTGAAAAAGGGCTTCTCCCTCGGCAGAGCCTATAAGCAGAGCAAGGTCGAGGGCTTCACCTTCCCTGTCATGCTCACCTTCGGCTTTATCCTCACCTTCATCGGCGTGTCCTTCTTCGCCTCCTCCGAAAGCGGCCCGGGCTCCATGCACGCCCCGTGGTACATCGCTCTCGGCATCGGCCTGATCGTCGGCGCGATTGCGCAGAGAAGCCGTCTTTGCATGGTCGGCGGCATCCGTGACGCCGTCATGTTCAAAGAATTCGGTCTGCTGGCTGCGTTCGGCTGCATCATTCTCGCCGTCCTCGGCGGCAACCTGCTGCGTGCCCTGATCGAAGGCGTCCCCGTCTCCACCTACATCAAGTTCGGCTTTGAAGGTCAGCCCATTGCCCACACCGAATGGCTGTGGAACCTGCTCGGCATGACCGTCGTCGGCTGGGGCTGCGCGCTGCTCGGCGGCTGCCCGCTGCGTCAGCTCATCCTCGCGGGCGAGGGCAACAGCGACAGCGCGATCACCGTCCTCGGCATGCTCGCAGGCGCTGCTGCGGCGCATACGCTGAAGACCGCCTCCTCCGCGGACGGCACCGGCGTAAACGGTCCCGTCGCAACGATTGTCTGCCTTGTGTTCCTGCTGATCGTCTCCGTGACCCATCTGAGAAAGGAGCAGTCCTGACGATGATTGACGCAAGATGTCTTGCCTGCCCGCTGCCCGTTATTCAGGTGCAGCGCGCCATTGAAAAGAATCACCCCGCAACGCTGGAGGTGCTGGTCGATAACAATCCCGCCGTGCAGAACGTTACACGCTTTGCCAACCACTCCGGCTATACCGTCACGGTTAAGCCGCTGGAGGACGACGAGTTCTCCCTGACGCTGACAAAGGCATGACGGAATATCTTGCCACCTTTCACACCCACCTTGCCGCGCTGAAGTCACACCGCGCGCTTACGGGTGCCGGCTTGACCGCGCGCATGGCGCCTGTCCCAAGGAAGATCTCCTCCTCCTGTGGCACCTGCGTGTTTTACACCGCAGACGATCCCAAGGAATCCCTGCTCGACAGCGATACCGAGGCGATCTACCGTTTGGACGCAGACAATGCGGTCAAGCTGAAAGAATTTGAATAACAGAACAGCACCCCGCCACGGCGGGGTGCTGTTCTTGCTCAATGAAATGTCTCGTAGGAAAGGAGCTGATAAGAAGTGTAGCTGCCGCCGTTATAATCGGAGACCAACGCAACTCCCGAATAGCAGTAGCTCAGATCGTTTCGTGACGGCACTGTCGTCGCAGTGAGATAATAATAGTCCGAAGAGATTCCGTAATTATTATAGGTGTCCATATCCAGCGCATAGACATCAAAGCCTACGAGATAAGTTCCGTCACCGTTGCGGTATACCGAAGTCGCAACGCTGATATAGCCGTAGAACTCGCCGCTCGCCGCAGGGAAGTAATAAGCACCGTCATGATACTCAATCGTCTCGGTATAGCCGCCGGAATAGGTTTTCGACAGATTAGCGTGCTCCGCCGTCTCGCCGAAGAATCGATAGAGCGTCTGATCCACCGTGTCGCCGCTGATCGTGAAGCAATAGCTGCCCGAATCATAACGCACATTGTCCGGCTTGTTGATTTTATTGTGAAGATATGCAAAATGCACCATCGCATAGGCATCGTAGGAAGTATAGGTTGCAAAGCCTTGCTCCGAAAAATTGCTGAGGAAAATATTGATCCTGTACCAATCATCGGCACTGAGCTCCCATGTGATATTCCTACCGTTGTCTACCTCCGCCGGAGCCTCGGTTGTCGGCTCCGTTGTAGCTTCGGTTGTCGGCTCCGTTGTAGCTTCTGTCGTCGGTTCGGTTGTCGGCTTCGTCGTAGCTTCCGTCGTCGGTTCGGTTGTCGGCGTGCTCGTCTGCTCCGGTTCGGCGGAAAGCGCGGCAAGCATCTGCTTCAGTCCCTCATCGCCCGTGCGCTCAATGCCCTCCTCAAGCGCCTTACACGCGGAAGCCGTGTCTCCCTCGTCTAAAAAGCCCTGTGCCACACTGCGGTAGCTCTCGGCAATGTCGTTCTCCTGCTGTTTTTCCTGCCCGCTACACGCGCAGAGAAGCGTGAGAACAAGCAGCAGCGGCAGGATTCGTTTTAAGTACTTCATATCAAATCCCCTTCAAAAGATCCTGCTTCTTCTCCTGAAATTCATCCTCCGTCAGAATTCCGTCGTCCCGCATTTTTGCCATACGCTCAATCAGCTGCAATGCATCCTCCGCTTTATATCTGCCGCCCGATCTCACTCTCGCGGCAGGAGCGTTCTGCCCTGCGGGTGCCGATGCGCCGTTCTCCGTCTTCAGCTCCGCGGCAGCCTCACGGGCAGAGCTTAAGATGGCGCGTCCGCTCTCCTTCACAGAGGAGAGATCATTCAGCCGCAGCCCGAAGAAGGTCACCGCTCCGCTGACGATAATGCCGAAATTTGCGAGCAGCAAAAGGTAAAAGCCCACAGCCGCCGAAGCGCTCACCTTCGAGCTGATCTGTCCGGCGGAATAATCGCCGCCGTACTCGTCGTCATAATCGTCCATATCCGCCAAAGCAGAATTGGCAATGCCGTTGATATTCTCCATCGCCTTGTTTCCCAGCTCCGCTGTCGATTTGGCATCTGCCAGCGTGAAGAAAAGCACCGCAATGCAGAGGATCGGAACAAGAATTGCCAAAAGCCCCTTGTATTTTTCGATCTTACGGATATAGTTCATCGCAACCAGCAGTACAGGCCCGATCACCAGCAGCCAGCCCAAAGGAAACCCGTTTACCGCCTGCCACCCGCTGATGCTTGTAGACTGCGTATTCGAGCCGACAAAGCTGCTCTCGATCTTGACAGAGGTGGTAATAAACGCAAAGAACAGCGCCACGATGCAAAGCACGCAAAGAATGGTGATCAGATTACGCAGAATAAATTGCTTGTCGATTTTCATTTTTCTTTTTCCCCTTTTAAATTACTTTTTGTTTTTCTGAATTGCCGCGGCAAGTTAAGGCTTGCAAGCTGTCGGAATACTTCGTGCTGCGCCGTCACAAGAGATGCCCTCAAAGGCAGCAGGAGCCTCGCGGCGCAAAACACAATTGACCGTATCATTCATATTCGCGTTTTAACAATATACATCCTTGCATATTTTTCTTTATGTATTCCGCCTCTGACATTTGCTCGCTGAATACCAGCTTGTACATCATTTCAACATTACAAACATCCGGACGCTGCGCATAGATCGAGCACAAATGATCCTCCGTAAGATGAATGCAGGTTCCGTTGCCCGAATCAAATTGCTTTAGCTGCGGTATCAGATCAATGTGCCTGCAACAGATGCCGCACTTATCACACGGGAAGATCATATGGCGATAGTCTCTATTTTCTTCTGCGTATTCTCAATAATCAAGCCGGATTCCGTCGTCAAATTTCCGTCTTCATCCAAAATCGGTGTATCCAACACCGCCTTGATTGCGCCGCCCAATGCCATAGCAGAAGCGATGCATTGTTTTTCTTCCGTCGAAAATGTTCGATAATCCGTACCTTTCTTTTTGATGATCTCAGACATTTGAAAGACCATGGGATCAAAAACAGTCAGCAGTCTGATCAAAAATCTGTCGAACATCGCAGCCCTTCTTCTGATTCCGTTACATAACTCCGCAGCAGCTTTCATCTCCTCTTCAAACTCCTTCGCCTTTGCAAAATTGGCGTTCGCGGCATCCAGATTCTTTGACGCTTTTGCACCGACGACAAAGCCCAAGACGGCTAATGCAGGCCCGGCGACCAGACCGCCAAGCACGGCAGTGCCGCCGGCAACGCCCAGCCCTCCTGCAGCAAGCGAGCCTCCGCCAAAAAAAGCAAGCGTGGCGTTCGTAGCCGCAGCGCCGCTCAGCGAAGCGATCGCGGTGCCTGTGGAGGCCGTTGCCAAGGCACCTGCGGCACCATACGCGCCAAACGCGGTGATTGCGCCCGCCATTGCGCCGGAAGCAACGCCTCCTGCCAAGGAGGTTGCCATCCCCTGCAGTTCTTTCAAATCGGAGAACGACTTTTGATCGATCACCATTTTTTGCAGCTCATTCAGCCCGGTGGACTCGTTCAGCTCGACATGGCTTAGTTTCTCAAATTCAGAAATAAAGGTTCTAATGCTTCCGTCAAGAACAGCGATCTTCCGCTTGCCCAAACCATCAAGCGCTTCTCCGCAGTTTTTTCGGCTTTTGTTAATGCTTTCTTTCGCATGCTCAATGATGCTCTCCGCGGCGTGATTGGTAGCATTTGCATTTTTTTGATCCACGCCCGCCTTAACTCCTTTTCCGATCCCTAACAAGCCGGTTCCGATTCCGGCTGCCAAAAACAAAAACGGTATCGGCATCTTCTTTTCCCCCTTTAGAACGCAATCTCTGAGATTGTTGTTTCAATTGTTTCCTGAGTAAATTTGATATCCTTCTTGATCTGATCAAGCTTTTTCAGCTTATCCTCTGTTTCCGGCAATGTGTCGACCCACTGCTTATGCCTTTCCAGCGCCAAGCAAGTCTCGGCAACATCCATCATTTCGCTGTAAAGGAATTCAGGGATCTGCCAATATTCGCGCAGAAAATCAACCGTCTCTTTTTCCTGACTTGAAAAAAGCGCATCCGAGTACCCGAGGTTAATTAAATTCCAAAGGATCACGGCTTTATCCTTATCGGACGCATACCCGGTTAAACCGATATCCAAAGCACCGAATATATGCGGTTCCTTCGCGTTTTTTCTGATTACTTGGATGCAATTCAAGCCTTCCTGATCAGTAATCTCTTTGCATTCTGCCATGATATGCTTTTTGTCGTCAGCATCCAACTGCAGTTTTTTGCAGATCGTGCCAAAAAGGCGCTTTTCGTTATCGGATATATCCCCATCTGACATCATGTACAAATAATACAGCTTGGCTTGTTGTCTGTGGTTCATGGCAACTTTCTCCTTTTATAATATAAATGTTTCTCCGGCTAACATTTTTTCATTAAAGTCGTCCATCGTTTCAAACGGCTTTTTCCCACCAAGCGCGTCCGTGATCCCGTTCGCGCCTTCTATGAGCAAATCCACATCTCCGATTGCAAGCGCAGCTTTTATGCCCGTAAAAGCTGCGTGAAATACATCCATGGTATCCGACAAATAGGTCTCAATCACGGCATTCATCTGCAACCGGTACTCTCTGATCATTTGAATGTGTTCCCGGCATGCTTTTTCGATGGCAATGCGTTCTTCGCGGGCTAATTTTGCCTCTTTCAGGGAGGAAACAAGCACGCCGTATGTAGCAGAAGATAACGCATATCCGACCATTCCTCCGATCAGACCGCCAACGACCGGAATAGGGATCACGCTCTGACCGATCACCGCAAACATGGAGGATGCGATCATACCGGTACCCTGTTCACCCAAATCCTGAAGACACTGTGTGCCATCTATTTCACCCTTGAAATATCGGGTCAGTGTTTTGGAGGCACCGACAGCAACCGCAGTAATCGTACCGGCAACATTTGTTTTCGCAAGTGCCCGGGTATATTCCGATGCAGAATTTTGCATCGCACCCTTCATTGCCGTTCCGATAAAGCCGGTACCATAACCAACCGCTGCTGATTCAGCAGTGTCCTTCACAACATTTTTCGCGGCATCACCGGCATCAAGCTCGCCCTTGCACATGCCCACAATATTCCTTACCAAAGAAGCGCTTCCGCCGATCAATGCCGCCGTTTCGGCTGTTTTGATCCCTGCTCTGTGAGAAATACCCGCAACGCTTTTCACCGTTGATACTACGGGTGCATCAATGGCTTCCAGCGATTCCTTTCTCGTAAGTTTACTTGGGCGTAGATTCCTCTTCAATTTTTGTAAATTGTCGATCCTCCGTTCAAGCTTTGCCGCGGCATCGACATTACCGTCGGCTTTAAGCCGCGCCAGTTGTTTCTCTAAAGACGATATCTCCTCAGATGCCTTTTCCACCATCCGTTGATACTCATCCTTAGGGACTTCTATCGTCACATCGTTATCAATGTATTTTTGAAAGCCCTTTGACTGTAGTTTCTTTAGTGCGCGTTCCGCATTTCCGCTGCCTGTCGGATCATCCGCCGAAGCTCCGATAAATTTCATTTGAGTCCCGGAGGCCGATATCACATTCCCTTCCGCATCTATCTCCACATGGTCGAACAGAGGATGGTTTGCCGGTGTATTTGGCAAATCATCATGTCTGACCTTTCTTCTGCCAACACCGGCAATCAGATTCTCTGCATTTGTACTTGCTGTATCCTTTACTTCCGCCGCCCAACCGGCTTTTTGTTGTCTTATTGAAAAAGCAAATTCGTCGTTTGTTTTCTGCGCTTTTATGCTTTTCAGACTCTTTTGCAGCCGGACTCCCTGCTCGTTGTCCACTCCGGAGTAAGCAACCAAATGCTCTTTTACTGCAGCGCCATGTCTCTGAACCGTTTCAGCGGATGCCCCGGCGATTCCTGCCCGGAGTAGATCGTCCTGCTTTTCCTTTTTTGGATCTTGTTCCAAATCAGTCCCACCTTTCAAATCGCCGATGCGCATGAAAGCCATATTGCAAGAGCAAAGGAAACGCCGGATCGATCTGCAAGAGATTTTGCCGCAAATCAAGCCAAATCTAAAAAAGATACATCCGCAGCATTCTCTCAACTTCCACGGAAGGACGACCGCGCTTCCGCGCAGGATAGCAGAGCTTGATACCGTTTCCCCATACCACCTGCGGAATGATCTCGTTCACGCGTACCTCCCGCTTCGTTTTCTTCCTGCGAAAGCTGTATTCGCTGTCGGTAAATATTTCTTCTCTCGTCGTCCTGCATCGCCATTACTTTGATGATCTTATTATACCATATCTTAAACACCTTTGGAAGACAGTTAAAATAAAAATTCTTCATTTTCTGTTTCTACCAATGATTTTTAAAAGGTGGCATATCCTTAGCACGATGAAACTTCCCGTCAGATCCGGCACAGCGGACATGATAAACGCGATCAAAACCATCGCCATGCCGGTCGGTTAGCGAGAAGCCTAAGGAAACGCTGAACAAAGCGCACGGCGATTGCTTCATTGCTGTTTTGCGTCTTGAGGCATTTACTTAAAATAATCAATCATTTCCCGAATATAGGCGATCATTGGGGCTGTATTTAAGTTGCAGTATGTCATCACCCGACTGTCACCGTCTTTAAAAAGGAATCGAATTCCCTTATCGTGTTCGTTCGATTTGCTTGCATCATAATAGTCAACGGATTGCAGGCGTGAATATTTTACATAGCTGCTGGAAGAATAGTTTTTCCAATACATGCCGTCCGTGCAGAAAAGGATCCCGTGCTTTCCGCTTCCAAACATGGTTGCGTCACAAAGGGCTAAGACCGTGGTATGATCAAAATGCAAGATCCCACCGGCATAAGAATCCACCGCATTCGTAAGCCTGTTAAAATCCCTCTCCTGATCGAACGCATAGTAAATATCCCATGGTTGACCTTTTTTCATTTCCGGCATATACCTTTTTAAAAGTTGTAACTTTGCCTCATATTGGTTCATCTCTGCACCTCCTGTATGCTACCAGCCATGCTTATTCATTTGCGCAGAAGCATCATTTCTCAGCTTCACCAGTTTTTCATAGTATTCCCAGTTGAGCGGGAAAGACGAATGGCTTTCATCCCCCAGCCGTTCCAACCCTTCCACAGCTTTCTTGTAACATACCTCCCAGTTTCCGCTGCGGTAAGCGCTCTGCGCATCAGTTTCCAGACTGATAATTTTCCATTGATTTCGAAGCCCCATGTTTTTCAATTCCTTTCTTTTTCGTTTATACTGCAACGCAATGCGTTTATTTCTCCTCCAAGCTTTTTTTGATGATCCTGCGAACGGTTTTTTCGGAGTAATCGTATTTTTTCGCCAGCATGCCGATGTTTTTGCCGTCATACTCCTCTATGATCTTTTGGCGGATGCACTCCGGGTTAAAAAAGCGAACGGGAAAAGAAATCTGCTGTCCCCGGAACATACGGTACATCTCCATCGCCGTATCCGTTCCAAGCGCCTCGCTAATCTCTCGATAAACACTATTCAGCAGTTCCTTGTCCTCTTTCGCCATCTCCGCCACCTCTGAACTATAATGTAGCAGATGAGGCGTCGCAAGTATAATCTCAATGTCCTTATTTTTGTCCATTTCTCCCGTATGCGCAGGCATCTCCAAGCAGGAAACCGCCCACGCTGCACCCAAAGTATCCTCGCGGCGCGCATTGGAACATCCGCCGCTCCTTACGCCCATCATTATATCTTCCGCACCGGACATGCGTCTGTCCGAGTCAAAACTTTTTTCATAAAAATTTTTTGATTCAGTGAAAAAAAGCAGGACATTCCTTTTTCAACAATGCGTTGGAAAAGGAATGTCCTTTTGTTATTCTTGAAGCGCAGACAAGGCTGCAATTTACCAGGTTCGGGATTGCAGCTCTCTGAACTGGGCGACGGTGGTCACATGGGAGTTCAGGCCGCCGTCCACATTGATAATCTGTCCCGTCACATATTTGCTCTCATCAGAGGCAAAATACACGCACATATAACCGATATCCTCCGGACAGCCGTAACGGGTTACCATGATGTTGCTGGTAAAGATATCCTTCAGAACCTGCGGCACGCGGGCTTCGTTTTCCGGCGTGACAATCAGTCCGGGTCTGACGCAGTTGCAGCGGATATTCTGCTTGCCGTACTGCAAAGCAGTGTACTTGGTCAGCATATCGACGCCCGCCTTGGCGCAGGCATAGGCCGTGGAACCCAGATCTCCGGCGCAGGAGGCCATAGAGCCGATATTGATGATGGAGCCGCCGTTTTCATTCTTCTGCAAATAGGGCAGAACGCACTTCGTGGCGTAGAAGGTGCCGCGCAGGTCGCTTTGGAGAATCGCATCCCACATTTCCAGCGTTAGCTCGTCCACCCGACCGTCTTTCTGCCCCACATTGGCTGCATTGTTCACCAAGATGTCGATCTTGCCGTACTTCTCGGCGGTATCGGCAAATAAGCGCTCGACGCTCTCCGTGTCAGTAATGTCCATGAAATGGTAGGAAGCCTTACCGCCCTCGTTCAAAATGCGTTCAACAACGGCCTGTCCCTTTGCCTCACGGCGTCCGCATATCACGACGTTTGCGCCCTCTGCCGCAAACAGTCGGGCAATCCCGATCCCGATCCCGCTGGTTGAACCGGTGACAACGGCCACTTTATCTTTTAACCTGTCCATAATGAACCTCCTTTGATGTCCTTTCTTGCAATATTCGGCGAATCACCCAAAGTGATACACTTATGTATATTATACACGATCTGTGCCAAAAAGCAAAGCTCTTTTTTGTCTTTTTTGCCTAATTCTGATGGCTGCCGAGGTGTGCTGCGTCTTTTTGCGTGAAGATATACGGGAGCGTCATTCCGAAGGCATCCACACCGAACGCGGACAGCATATTGGCAACCCCCGCAAAGGCGCAGGAGGCGGGGAAGGTGATATCTTTCATGATACCCGTGCTTTTTGGAGTGAAAAAGCTTTCTTCATCAGCAGCAGTACGCCGTACCATAGGTTTATCATTCCCGCAATCAGCAGTACCGCGCCTTTCTTTGTACTCACCATATGCGGTAAATAACGCTTGCTGTTTTTCTTCTCCTGTGCTACAATATCCATGGCGATTGAGTCCTTTCATTAGTTTTGAGGTGTGGTAACTTTATTCTAATGAACTCAATCGCCTTTGTCTACCACTTTGGTCTCACATCAATTGTATACCTACATGTATTTTTCAAAACAATCAAAAAAGCGCTTGACAAACCGTAGAAGATCCGCTATAATAATTCCTGCAAATGCGGGTGTAGCTCATCCGGTAGAGCGCCACCTTGCCAAGGTGGAGGTAGCGAGTTCGAGCCTCGTCACCCGCTCCAAAAAACACGCTTCGGCGTGTTTTTTATTATATAATGAAATGAAGGAACTCTCCAACGGTGTAAGCGGATGGGGAGTTCCTTTTTTGTTACGGTGTTTCTATTGTCTCCTCTGTCTCACTTGACGAGGATTCGGTCGGCAGTTCCGTCGGCGGCTCGTCGGTCGGCTCCGACGATTCCGTAGGCGTTGTGGTGGTCTCGGTTTCTCCGCCGTTTTCGGTGTTTTCGACATTCCCGGCGTTTTCGCCATTCCCGGTATTTCCGCCGTTCACGGGTTCCTCCGGCGGCTGCTCCTCCGGCTCCGGCGTCGCGGGATAGGCGCTTTCGTCCCAAAGGTAGCCCGCTTCCGTCAGTTCCTTCGTCGTCAGAAGCTGCAGCTCCGTCTCCTCCTGCTCCACAGAGCGCATTAAATCGACATAATAGTACTCTCCGTCAAGGCAGAGCAGATTCCAGTACCGCGCCGTACCGTTCAAGGTGCCGGTAACGATGCGGCAATCCAAATTCGCCGTAAGGCACTCGGAATAGAACACCGAGGCAAATGACAGGCTGTGCGCCACGTTCTCGCAGAGCAGACTGTAGGCGGGCATGGTGGGTTCCTCTTGCGTCATCGTATAGTCAAAGCGCTCCGTCAGAAAGCGGAACAGCAACGTAGCGCGGGAGGAGGCATCCTCCCCCGTGCGGACATAGCTCGAGGCAGATGAGAGTGTCGTTGTGACCAAATTTTGCAAAAGGCGGAGCGTTTCCCGTTCTGCGGGATAGACAAAGTGCAGCTCCAAAATGCGCGTCTCCCCCTCGAGCGGGTAGACCTCAGCGGACAGCTCGGGCAGCGCCGTGACAAGCTCCGGATGCTCGATGCAGTAGCTGCGGATGTAAGCGGCAAAATCCGTCGGCTCGTAGTTTCGGATACGCAGCGTAAGCGCGGTGTCATAATTGACCAGCGCCTGCTGTATTTTCTGAAACGCGCTGTTGTTGCCGTTGACGGTCACGATAGCGTCCACCTCGGCAGCGCTGCGGCGGAAGACGATGCGCAGAGAGATCTCGCCCTCCTTGGCCGTCCCGGTCAGCTCATAGTCGGCATAGTCCACGGCAAAGGCGCCGATCGGCTCCTCCTCGGTAGCGTAGCGTACCGTCTCGCTGAGGTCGGCGGAGATATCGCCGTCATAATTACGGACGAGGATCGTACCATGCTCCGTCCAATCTCGAATAAAGGAAAGCACCGCGCCGCGCAGCTCATTTCTGCCGGTAACGACGGGCGGCTGCTCCTCCTCGGTCGGGGCAGGCTCCGGCAGCGTCTGCTCCACATGCTCCCGCACCGTCAGAGCGTCATCCTTGACCCACGCACCGTTGCAGGCGGTCAGCGAAAAAAGCAGACCGAGCAGAAGTAAAAACGCGGTAAAACGCTTCATATTGCCAACCTCCCATTGATTTTTTCAACACGCCATCTCCCTGTAGGGTGGGGACATGTCCCCGCGGGTGCAGGAACTACCGACTGCGTACAAATTTGTTCGTCTGTACCGTCTGCCGCTTCGCGGTCGGCTGGGACATGTCCCCGCCCTACAGGATTAAGTCTTATCGTCAAGAATCAGTATTACAGCTCAAACCGGTCATAGCGTTTAAAGCCGTCGCCGAGCACCTGCTGGGCGTCCTGAAGGATGATAAACGCGTCCGGGTCGATCCCCATAACCAGTTCCTTGAGCTGGGCAAGCTGCTTTTTCTTCACGGCGCTCAGCAAAACATATTTATCGCTCCGCTTGTAAAACCCCTGTCCTTGCAGCAGCGTCACGCCGCGGTCGAGTTTGCCGTCGATGGCGGTCGCGATCTCCTCAAATTTGTCGGAGATGATGAGGGCGACCTTCGCGTAATCAAAGCCATAAACAACCTTGTCCAGCATAACGGACGAGAGGTAAAGCGTGATAACACTATACAGGGTATTGGTAAACTGCCGGTAAACAACACCGGTCGCGACGGCGATGAGCAGATCCATGCAGAGCATAAGCTTGCCGATGGGGAAATTGCGGAATTTAAGCTTGAGCAGGCGTGCCACGATGTCCGTGCCGCCGGTGGACGCGCCTGCGAGGAAAACCACGCCCAGCCCGACGCCGACCACCACGCCGCCGAAGATCGCGGCAACGAGCGGATCCATCGGCACGACGGGCAGGAGCTTTGCAAACAAGTCAAACCCGACGGAGGAAATCAGCATACCGAACATCGAGCCGAAGAAGAAGTATTTCCCGATCTGGCGATATCCGAAGAAAAACAGCGGGATGTTGATCATCGCGCTCAGGATACCGACGGTCAGCCATTTGGACTGCGTCGCGTAGACAATGAGCATGGCAATGCCGGACACACCGCCGCAGTTGATGCCGCTCGGCTCCAAAAACAGGTCAAAGCCGAGGGCAAACAGGGTGCTGCCGACGAGAATCATCAAACTATTGCGAAGCATTTCACGTTTCGTCTGTTTCATTGGCTTACAGCTCCATCACAATTTGTTTTTCCTCCGCGTCCTCGTCCTTTAACAAAGCGCCTGCGGCGGGGATGGTGCGGGTGCGGTAGCGCGCGGCGTTGACAATGCCGCTGTTCTCCAAGATTGCGGCGCGATGCACGGCGGCTTTCCGTTTCAGCGTCATAACGGCGACGCCCTGCGTGGCGCGGGTCGTCTTGGGGGAAAGCTGCGCCGTCGAGAAGATCAGCGCGCGTCCCTCGGTGGAGTAGAGGACAAGCTGCTTTTCCTCCTTGCATAAGAACACCGCCTTGAGCGGGCTCTTATCGGAATAGGCGCCGGTCAGCTTGCGGCGGTTGGACTTTGTCGCATAGGCGGAAAGCTCCACCTTTGCGACCTTGCCGTTTTCATAAACGAAAAGGACAAAGCCCGTATAATCGCCGGGGAAGCAGACATCCATAACGCTCTCCCCCTCGTCAAAGCCCAACTTTGCGGGCAGATAGTCGCCCAAAACGGAGGCCTTGGTGTCGTCAAAATCCGCGCAGCGCGCCTTATAGACCTGATATTTGTCGGTAAAGACCAGCAGCTCGGCGGCGTTCGTCGTCTCGCAGCTATATTTCAGCCCGTCGCCCTCCTTAAAGCGCTGCTCGCCGGACATGCGGAGCGACTGCGGCGTGATCTTCTTGAAGTAGCCCTCGCGGGAGACGAACACCGTCACGGGATAATCGGGGATCTCCTCCGTCTCCTCGGGCAGCTCCTCTGCGGAATCGGCGGCAATGCCGGTTTTGCGCTCCTTGCCGTACTTCTCCGCAACGGCGTCCAGCTCCTTGATGATCACATTGCGGAGCTTTTTCTCGCTCTTGAGCAGCTCATCCAGCTCCGCGATCTCACGTTCGAGGGTATCGACCTCCTGCGTCCGCTTGAGGATATATTCCTTGTTAATGTTGCGCAGCTTGATCTCCGCGACAAATTCCGCCTGCGTTTCGTCAATGCCGAAGCCGATCATCAGATTCGGAATCACCTCCGCGTCGGACTCCGTCTCGCGGATGATGCGGATGGCCTTGTCGATGTCCAGCAGGATGCGCTTCAGGCCCTTGAGCAGATGGAGCTTGTCGGCTTTTTTCTGCTTTTGGTAGTAGACACGGCGGCGGACGCATTCGGTGCGCCACGCGGTCCACTCCTCAATGATCTCCCGCACGCCCATCACGCGCGGCATGCCCGCGATCAGCAGGTTGAAGTTGCAGCCGAAGGAATCCGTCAGCGGCGTCGCGCGCATAAGCTTCTGCATGAATTTGTCGGGATCTACGCCGCGCTTGAGGTCGATGGTCAGCTTCATGCCGGACAGATCCGTCTCGTCGCGCATATCGTTGATCTCGCGAATCTTGCCCGCCTTGATCAGCTCCGAGACCTTATCGACAATCGCCTCGGTCGTTGTGGAATACGGGATCTCATAGATCTCAATGAGATTGCCCTCCTTGACATAGCGCCAGCGGGCACGGATACGAATGCTGCCGCGTCCGGTGCGGTAAATCTCCGCGATCTCCTCCGGCGTGTTGAGAATTTCGCCGCCCGTGGAGAAGTCGGGCGCTGGCATATACTCCATCAGATCGCAGTCGGGATTTTTGATCCACGCGGCCGTCGCCTTGCAGACCTCTCGGAGATTGAACGAGCAGATATTGCTTGCCATGCCGACCGCAATGCCCATGTTCGCCGAAGCAAGGACATTCGGGAAGGAGGTGGGCAGCAGCGTCGGCTCTTTCATGGTGCTGTCGTAGTTTTCCACAAAATCGACGGTCTCCGCGTCGATGTCGCGGAAGATTTCGGCGCAGATCGGCTCTAACTTCGCCTCGGTGTAGCGCGAAGCGGCGTAGGCCATATCGCGAGAATAGACCTTGCCGAAGTTGCCCTTCGAATCGACAAAGGGCGTCAGCAGCGCCTCGTTGCCGCGCGACAGGCGCACCATCGTCTCATAAATTGCCGCGTCACCGTGGGGATTTAAGCGCATCGTCTGCCCGACGATGTTGGCGGACTTCGTTCTGCCGCCGTTCAAAAGCCCCATTTTGTACATCGTGTATAAAAGCTTGCGGTGCGAGGGCTTGAAGCCGTCGATCTCGGGAATGGCGCGCGAGACAATGACGCTCATCGCATAGGGCATATAGTTGACCGTCAGCGTGTCCGTAATCGGCTGCTCCAGCACCTCCGCCCGCAGCCCCTCAACCCGCGACGTGTCGATATTTTTCTTAGTATCCTGTTCCTTTTTCTTCTTTGCCATAAGCTCATCCCTTTTTGAGAGAATTCTGTGGTGTATCATCAGTGAACCGTGAATAGTGAACGGTGAATAGTGAATAGGTAAAGTGCTCTGCGCGAATTGAAAAGCGCGAGGGTTTCCCCTCCATGTCATTGCGAGCCGAGGAACGAGGCGTGGCAATCTCGTGCAGAATTACCGTGTTCGTACAAACCTATTGCCGAAGATTGCCACGTCGCTGCGCTCCTCGCAATGACAAATTAGGACAGCCATTTTGTATCAACGAGCCTGTCTCTTGACGCAGCACTATTCACTATTCACTACTTCCACCTTACGAAATATCCGCCAAGTCTAAATACTGGCTTCCGTTCTCCGCGATATAGTCCTTCCTTCCCGCGAGGTTGTCCCCGAGGAGGAGGTCAAAATAGATCGAGGTCTTCTCTGCGTCCTCGGGCATGACTTTTATCAGGCGGCGCGTCTCGGGGTTCATCGTCGTCATCCACATCATCTCGGGTTCGTTTTCGCCCAAGCCCTTGGAGCGGGAGATCGTGTATTTTTGCTTGCCGAGCTTTCCCAAGATCTCCGTTTTCTCCGCTTCCGTGTAAGCGAAATAGGTCTTATCCTTCGTGTTGATCTCAAACAGCGGCGATTCCGCGATATAGACATAGCCCTCGCGGATGAGCGTGGGCGCAAGGCGGTAGAGCATCGTCAAAATCAGCGTGCGGATCTGGTAGCCGTCCACGTCCGCGTCGGTGCAGATGATGATCTTGTTCCAGCGCAGATTCGCAAGATCAAAGGCAGTCAGATCCTTAACGTGCTTGTCCTTGACCTCGACGCCGCAGCCGAGCACGCGCAGGAGATCGGTGATGATGTCGCTCTTAAAAATGCGGCTGTAGTCCGCCTTGAGGCAGTTAAGGATCTTGCCGCGCACGGGCATGATACCCTGAAACTCCGCGTCGCGCGAGAGCTTAACCGAGCCCATAGCCGAGTCGCCCTCGACAATATACAGCTCGCGTTTGCCTGTGTCTCGGCTGCGGCAATCGACGAATTTCTGCACGCGGTTGGCGATATCGACCTTGCCCGCCAGCTTTCCCTTGACGGCGGCGCGTGTCTTTTCGGCAGTCTCGCGGCTGCGCTTGTTGATGAGCACCTGATCGGCGATCTTGTCCGCCTCCGCCTTGTTCTCGATAAAATAGACCTGTAAGCTGCTGCGGAAAAACTCCGTCATTGCCTCCTGAATGAACTTGTTGTTGATGGATTTTTTCGTCTGATTCTCATAGGAGGTCTGTGTAGAAAAACAGTTTGTCACCAGCACAAGGCAGTCCGCGACATCCTGATAGGAGATCTTCGTCTCGTTTTTCGTGTATTTCCCGCTCTGCTTCAGATAGGCGTCGATGGCATAGACAAACGCGTTGCGCGCCGCGCGTTCGGGGGAACCGCCGTGCTCGAGCCAAGAGGAGTTATGGTAATATTCCTGCCGGCTCAGCGTGCGGGAGAAGCAGACGGCGGCGGAGATGCGCACCTTATAATCCGGCTTGTCCGCGCGGTCGCGTCCCTTGCGTTCGCACTCCCAATACTGCGGCATTGTAAAGGCGTTGCCCTCGGTCATCTCGTTGATATAATCGACGATGCCGTGCTCGTAGCAAAAATCCGTCGTCTCAAACTTGCCGCCGACCTGATTGCGGAAGCGGAAGGTCACACCCGCATTCACCACGGACTGCCGCTTGAGCACATCCACAAAATAGTCCACCGGAATGTCAATGTCGGTAAAGACCTCCAAATCCGGCTTCCAGCGGAAGCGCGAACCGGTCTTTTTGCGGTCTGCAGGCTCCTTCTTCATCTCTCCGACGATCTCACCGTGCTCGAAATGCAGGGTGTATTTGAAGCCGTCGCGGTAGATGCAGGCGTCGAAAAACTCCGAGGCATACTGCGTCGCGCAGGTGCCGAGGCCGTTCAGGCCGAGGCTGTATTCGTAGCTGTCGCCGCTGTTGTTGTTATATTTGCCCCCCGCGTACATCTCGCAGAAGACCAGCTCCCAGTTATAGCGCTGCTCCTTCTCGTTCCAGTCCACGGGGCAGCCGCGCCCGAAGTCCTCAACCTCGATGCTGCGGTCGGCGTAGCGCGTGACGATAATCAGATCGCCGTGCCCCTCGCGCGCCTCGTCGATGGCGTTCGAGAGGATCTCAAACACGGCGTGCTCGCAGCCGGTCAGGTCATCCGAACCGAAGATGACGGCAGGACGCTTGCGCACGCGGTCCGCGCCCACCAGCACGCTGATGCTTTCATTTCCGTAAGTCTGCTTTTTTGCCATAGTGTCCTCACCAATTCCGCGAATATTTTCGCAAAATACTCCATTTTATTATTATATGTAGTATATCCGACCGCGGTGAAAAAGTCAAGAAAAAGCAGGTCTGCATAAATTTTCCGAAAGGGCTTGTAATTTCCCCGCGTATCCGTTAAAATGATAAAAAGAGAAAGCGAGGAGATGCCATATGAGCGAGAAACCGGAGCGGGAAGGGAAAAGAGGCGGCCATTCATCGGCGCGAAGGACGAAGTATGCGCTGATTGCCGGGATGGCCATTCTCGTGCTTGCCGTGGCAGCGGTCGTATTTCTTGCGCTGAACGGAAAAAGCGGCGTGCCGGATGTCGCATGGGGAAAGGTGCAGGCGGCATCGAGCGAGAGTATGACGGCGGAGCCTTCCACGGCTGCCCCGCAGACGGAGCCTGCCGAGCCGACAGAGACCGCCGAACCGACAGAGACCTCCGAGCCGTCGACGACCGAGGCACCGGAGCCGACAAGCTCCGTGGAGGAGGAGAAGGCGCAGGCGCTGCTTGCGGGTATGACATTGGAGGAAAAAGTCTACCAGCTCTTCATTGTCACGCCGCGCGCACTCACCGGTTTTTACGGCGCGGATATCGCAGGCCCCACGACACAAGAGGCGTTGCAAAACTATCCCGTCGGCGGGATCATCTATTTCAGTGAAAATATTTACAACGAGGGGCAGATCAGCGATATGATCCGTCTTTCGCAGGAATACGCCCGTTACCCGCTGTTCATCGGCGTGGACGAGGAGGGCGGCAGAGTGTCGCGTCTGAGCAGCATCGGCGTGACGGACATCTTGGACCCGATGGCAACCTACGGCGCGCAGGGAGACACCGCCCGCGTCCGCGAAATCGGGCAGACGCTCGGCGCGCAGCTCGGCAGTGTCGGCTTTAATATTGATTTTGCACCCGTCGCGGATGTCGTGACAAACCCGAACAACACCGAGATCGGAGACCGTTCCTTCAGCAGCGACCCGCAGGTAGCTGCCGATATGGTCGCCGCGATGGTCGAAGGCTTGCAAAGCAGCGGGACGATCTCCTGCCTCAAGCATTTCCCCGGGCACGGCAGCACGGAGGCGGATACCCACGAAGGGCTTTCCGTGACAAGCCGCACCTTGGAGGAGCTGCGGCAGACGGAGCTGCTCCCCTTCCGCGCCGGCATCGACGCGGGTGTGGAGATGGTCATGATCTCGCATATGTCCGCGCCTGCCATCACGGGCGACAACACGCCGTGCGACCTCTCCCCTGCCATTGTGACCGATCTTCTGCGGGAGGAGCTGGGCTTTACGGGCGTAATCGTGACGGATTCGCACGAAATGGGCGCGATCACCAACTACTATGGCTGCGGCGAGGCGGCGGTGAAGGCAATTGCCGCAGGCTGTGATATCGTGCTGATGCCCAATAATTTAGAAGAGGCAGCAGGTGCGGTACTTACGGCGCTTGAAAACGGCGAGCTGACCGAAGCGCGCATCAATGAAAGCGTCCTGCGCATTCTGACGCTCAAATACCGCTGCGGCATTATCGAGTAAGAGAAAAACACAACATCCCATGAAAACCGATCTCTTTCGGCTTTCATGGGATGTTCTTTATTAAGGAATCAGGGTGAATGTCCCCGTAGCCTGCGGCATCCCTGACGCGCCTTACGCTGGGGTTTCGTGAATAGAGTATAAAAGACAATAAATAAGTAGCTATTTTGGCAAAAGTGTGCTATACTGTATATAGAGCAAGAGCAGGAGGGAACAGTAATGGCACACGCAAAGAAGCTTGCATTGACAGAAAGTGAGATCGTCGAACTGGAAGCAATCATCCGGCAAAGGACAAAGCAAGCCCAGATTGTAG
>JAQXWB010000024.1 GCA_029225225.1 Bacillota bacterium
TGACATTTCAGAACAACTTTGTTTTTTCAATCAAAATTGTCCAAGGTGTTTGTTCATGTTTCTCGTTGTTTAATTTACAAGGTACATCGCCGTCTCGCGGACAGCTCTGATATACTACCACGCCCGTTTCCATTTGTCAAGAAGTTTTTTTGCTTTTTTTCGATTTTTTTCGCAGACGCTCAAATGAGATATATTATATATAGTATTTCGTCTCCCGCTGCGGCGGACAGGCAATTTTCGTCACTTTGCTCATTTTGAGAGCAAATTTTTTGAGGATATGTACAAAATTTTTTCGTTTGACATTTTTTTCAAAAAATCTATTGTTTCTTTCCGAGTTTTTGTGTATATTTATAATATGCAGTACATGGTTACCACGATATGTATTGCGACCACCCGCGGGGCATCCCGCACTATCTGTTAAGGAGGAAATGAAAATGAAAAAGATCTTGGCAATCATACTTTCGCTCGTAATGGTCGTCGCGTTGTTCGCCGGCTGCGCGGGTGACACCAAACCTGTTGAGGACGCCGGTAAAGATTCTGTTGAGGACACCGGCAAAGATGTTCAGACCGATCCCGAAAATGTCACGCCCTCCGCAAACTCCGATATCAAGGTCGGCGTCGTCCTTGTCGGTGACGAAAACGAGGGTTATACTTACGCGCACATCCTCGGCATTCAAGAGGCTGTAAATAACCTCGGCCTGAATGAGAAGGACAACATCGTTTGGAAGTACACCGTACCCGAAAACGAAAAGTGCTATGACGCAATTACCGACTGCATTGATCAAGGCTGCACTTTGATCTTTACGAACTCCTACGGTCATCAGTCCTTTGCAAAGCAAGCGGCTGAGGAGTACCCCGATGTTCAGATCGTCGCAATGACCGGCGATACTGCAAAGGCTTCCGGTCTGGCCAACTTCCATAACGCTTTCACAAAGATCTACGAAGCGCGCTATGCCGCCGGTGTTGTTGCTGGTATGAAGATCCAGCAGCTCGTTGACGAGGGCAAGCTCACCGACAAGAACTATTCCGACGGCAATGTCAAGGTCGGCTATGTCGGCGCTTATCCCTATGCGGAAGTCGTTTCCGGCTACACCGCCTTCTATCTCGGCATCAAGTCCGTCTATCCCGATGTCGTAATGGATGTACAGTACACAAATTCTTGGTTCAACATCACCGCAGAGAACGAAGCCGCCATTGCGCTGATTGACCGTGGCTGCGTCATCATCGGTCAGCATGCAGACTCCACCGGCGCTCCCGCTGCTTGCGAAGAGAAGCTCAACGCAGGCACCGTCGTCTACTCCGTCGGTTACAATGTTGATATGCTCGCCGCTGCGCCGAACGCCGCTTTGGTCTCCCCGACAAACGAATGGGGCGTTTACTACACCTACGCCATCGGCGCACACATGAAGGGCGAGAGCTTTGACACCAACTGGGCAGAGGGCTTTGATGCCGATGCAGTCGCACTGACTACGCTTGGCCCGAACGTCGCGCCCGGTACGCAGGAAAAGGTTGACGAAGCCATTGCCGCTTTGAAAGACGGCACGCTCCATGTTTTTGATACCTCCACCTTCACCGTCGGCGGTCAGCCCGTTACCACGGCATTTGCAACCGACACGGACGGCGACTTCGTGCAGGATGCGGATGAAGCCATCATCGACGGTTACTATCACGAGTCCTACTATCAGTCCGCACCTTCCTTCACGCTTAGAATTGACGGCATCACTGAGCTGAACTGATCTCCCTAAAAAAGGGACTGCTTCGGCAGTCCCTTTTCCTCTTTTCTCATGTAAGACTTTATAAGTTAGCAAAAAACATCGTAACGCAGCAGCATCTGCGCGAAAAATTTTCTACGAAAAGGAGTGACCGCCTTGGAATCCCATGACATCAACAAAACCGCCGACACCGCAACAGGAACGGGTGCCTGCGAATATGCCATTGAGCTGCGCCATATCACCAAGCGCTTCGGCGATGTCGTCGCGAATGACAATATCGACCTTGCGCTGAAAAAGGGTGAGATTCTGTCTCTGCTCGGCGAAAACGGCAGCGGAAAGACCACCCTGATGAATATGCTCGGCGGCATTTACTTCCCCGACGAGGGCGAAATCTTTGTCGACGGGAAGCCGGTATCCATCAAATCGCCGAAGGATTCATTCCACTACGGCATCGGCATGATCCACCAGCACTTTAAGCTGGTCGATGTCTTTACTGCGGCGGAGAACATCGTTCTCGGTTTGGAGGGGGACAAGGGCAAGTTAGACCGTGCCTCCATTCGGAAGGCGGTCAAGGAAATCGCCGAGCGTTACGGTTTTGAAATAGATCCCGATCAGAAGGTCTACAATATGTCCGTTTCGCAGAAGCAGACCGTCGAGATCGTCAAGGTGCTCTATCGCGGCGCGGACGTTCTGATTTTGGACGAGCCGACCGCCGTGCTCACCCCACAGGAAACGGATAAGCTGTTTGCGGTCATGCGCAACATGAAGCGCGACGGCAAAGCGATCATCATCATCACCCACAAGCTGCACGAGGTGCTTGCGGTTTCCGACCGTGTCGCGGTGCTTCGCAAAGGGCAGTACATCGGCAGTGTGGATACCGTCAATGCCACACAGCAATCCCTGACCGACATGATGGTCGGAAAATCAGTCACTTTAAACATTGACCGTCCGAAGAACCCGTCTTTGACCGACCGCCTTGTCGTCGAAAATTTGACGGTAAAGGATAAGGACGGCGTGAAAAAGCTCGACAACGTCTCCTTCACGGCAATGGGCGGCGAGATCCTCGGCATTGCGGGTATCGCAGGCTCCGGTCAGAAGGAGCTTTTGGAGGCAATTGCCGGGATCCAGCGTTCCGAGGAGGGCGCGGCCATCACCTACCTCTCCCCCGAGGGTGAGCGCGTTTCGTTGAACGGAATGGATCCGCTGGATATCATCCACAACGGCATCCTGCTCTCCTTCGTACCGGAGGATCGCTTCGGCATGGGCTTGGTCGGCGGTATGTGCATTACGGATAACATCAAGCTACGCACCTACCGCAAGGGTCCAGGTCCCTTCGCTGACCGCGCGTATTCCTCCAATCTCGCCGAGTCGATTGTCTCGGAGCTGGAGGTCGTGACCCCGGATGTAAACCGCACGCCGATCCGCCGTCTCTCCGGCGGCAATGTCCAAAAGGTGCTGGTCGGGCGAGAGATCGCTTCGAATCCGACGGTGCTGATGACCGCCTACGCTGTACGCGGTCTGGATATCAACACCTCCTATACCATTTATAATCTGCTCACGGAGCAAAAAATGAAGGGTGTCGCCGTGATCTATGTCGGCGAAGATCTCGATGTGCTTCTTGAGCTGTGCGACCGGATTCTCGTTCTCTGCGGCGGACAGGTCAGCGGCATTGTTGACGCCGCGTCCACAACCAAAGAGGAGATCGGTCTGATGATGACGCAGTTCAGAAGGGAGGACGCAGTCCATGAATAAAGAACCCTTGATCCGCATCTCCAAGCGCGACGGAATCAGCTTTTTCCGTTCTGCCGCAATCCGCGCCATTGCCATTTTACTCTCATTGATCGTCAGCGCTTTTGTCATCTATGCAATCGTTAAGCTCAACCCGCTGCATGTCTACGGTTCGATGTGGGACGGCGCGTTCGGCACGGAAAAGCGCGTTTGGTATCTCCTGCGCGATATGATGATCCTCACCTGCATCGCCATCGGTCTTGCACCCGCGTTCAAAATGCGCTTTTGGAACATCGGCGCAGAGGGGCAGATGCTCGTCGGCGGCATTGCAACGGCGTTCTTCATGCGCAACTATGCAGACAGCATGCCTTTGTGGTTGTTGTTCGTCTGCATGATCGCCGGCGCCCTGCTCTGCGGCGCCATTTGGGGTTTGATCCCCGGCTTCTTCAAGGCAAAGTGGAACACGAATGAAACGCTGTTTACGCTGATGATGAACTACATCGCCATCCAATTCACCTCCTTCTGTGTGGCAAAGTGGGAGAATCCCTTCGGCTCGAACACCGTCGGCACGTTGAACCCCGCCACGAAAAAGGGCTGGATCGGCAATCTCTTATCTGACGGCTATAACAATGATTTCCTGTGCTTAGTCCTGATCGTTTTGGTATTGGCGGCGCTGATGTGGGCATATCTTCGTTACTCCAAGCAGGGCTACGAAATCGCCGTCGTCGGCGACTCTGAGAATACCGCAAAATACGCAGGCATCCGCGTCAACCGCGTCTATATCCGTACCATGGCAATTTCCGGCGCGATATGCGGCTTTGCAGGCTTCCTCGCCGTCTCCGCCGTGTCTCACACAATCTCCACCAGCACCGCAGGCGGCCGCGGTTTTACGGCGATCATTGTCGCGTGGCTTGCAAAGATGAATCCGTTTGTGATGATCCTGATTTCCGCACTGTTGACCTTCCTCGACAAGGGCGCAATCCAAATTGCAACGGACTACGGTCTGAACGAATACGCCTCCAAGATCATCACCGGCATCGTGCTGTTCTTCATCCTCGGCAGCGAATTCTTCATCAACTATCGGATGAAATTCCGTCATCACAAGAAAGAGGAGGTCTAAGTTATGAATGGTCTGTTAGAATTCTTAACCTCTTTCCCCACCCTGCTGCACTCTGCCGTTATTTTCGGCACCGTTATTCTGTTCGGTGCGCTCGGCGAGATCCTCACCGAGAAGGGCGGCAACCTGAACCTCGGCGTTCCCGGCATTATGTACATGGGCGGCATCGCGGGACTTGCAAGCACCTTTCTATATGAAAATGTGTATTGCGCCAATGCGGGTATCACGCCCAATACCGCAATCTGCGTGATATTGTGCCTTGTTTCCACCTTCCTTGCCGCAGCGCTCGGCGGTCTGATCTATTCCTTCCTGACTATCACGCTGCGCACCAATCAGAATGTCACCGGTCTGACCCTGACCATTTTCGGCGCAGGACTCGGAAACTTCTTCGGCGGCTCTCTGAACAAGCTGGCAGGCGGCGTCGGTCAGGTCAATGTCAATGTCACCTCCGAAGCCTTCCGCGCTTATTCGACCAAGCTTGTGGATTTCTTTGACGGCTTCACCGGAAAGTTGGGCTTAGGCACGCTTCTGTTCTCCTACGGCTTCCTGACCTATGTTGCCATCATCATCGCCGTTGCAATTTGGTTCTTCCTAGACAAGACGCGCACCGGTCTGAGCCTGCGTTCGGTCGGCGAGAACACCGCCACAGCGGACGCGGCAGGTATCCCCGTCACGAAGTATAAGTACCTCGCCACCTGCATCGGCGCAGGCATCTCCGGTTTCGGCGGCACCTACTATGTCATGAACTACATCAAGGGCACATGGGAGAATCAGGGCACGATTGAAGCGCTCGGCTGGCTCGCGGTCGCGCTGGTCATCTTCGCCACATGGAAGCCCCTGCGTTCCATTTGGGGTGCTTACCTGTTCGGCATTCTTTACTGGGCGTATAACTACATCGGCGGTCTGAACCGCAGCACCATCGAGCTGTTCAAAATGCTCCCCTATGTGTTCACACTGCTGGTACTCATCACCGTCTCGCTCCGCCGCAGGAAAGAGGATCAGCCGCCCGCTTCCTTGGGTCTGCCCTATTTCCGAGAAGAACGATAGCATAACAAAACTGCCGCCGAGGGAAAAAGAAATTCCCTCGGCGGCGTTTTTTATGTATCAGTTCTTTCGCTTGAAGAAAGTCGCGACGATCGCGCCGGGTCCGGCGTGCGTGCCGATCACGCTGCCAATCTGCGTGGTTTGCAGCGCAGCAAGCTTTCCCTCCCAAAAGGCAGCGCTGTCAACAATGTACTTTTGCAGGAGGATATCACTTAAACCACTGTAGCCGAGCAGCACGGGCTTGTCATAATCCACGCCGCCCGCTTCCTCAATCTCCTTGATAAGCAGGTTGTTTCCCTGCTTGGAGCCGCGCGCCTTGCCGAGCATGACAACCTCGCCCTCCTTCAGGCCGATGACCGGCTTGATGGAGAGAATACCACCCGCAAATGCCACTGCCTTGGAAATTCTGCCGCCGCGTTTGAGATATTCGAGCGTATCCAGCAGCGCGATCAGGCAGACATTTTCTCGCTCCTCGGTCAGATGTTCTGCGATCTCCTTGGCATCCATGCCGTCGTCCGCAAGCTGCAAGGCACGCTCTGCCAAAATGCCGGAGCCGGTCGCTGCGGATTTCCCGTCTACGACAAAAATACAGTCGGGATAGTCCTCTGCCGCGATCATCGCGCTCTGATAGGTGCCGGAGAGCTTGGAGGAGATCGTCAGCACGACCGCACACTCCCCCTTCGCAGCCACCTCCGCAAACACCTTGGAAAAGCTGTCCGGCGTCGCTTGACTGGTACTCGGAAGCTCGTCACTTTCGATCAACTTTTCGTAAAATTCCTGACGGGTGATCGTCATGCCGTCAATATACTCGTGATCACCGAAGCGAACGGTCAGCGGCACAACAGTCAGCCTTTGGCGAACATGCTCACTGACATCCGCGCTGGAGTCCACAATAATTCTTACCTTCATGTCATTCTCCTTTTGGTTCTTATTTTAGGAAAGCTCTGAATCAATCCGCTGACCGCCGCAGTTGATTTGTTCAGAGGTTCCTTAGGAAAAATACAGCAGCTTGCCGTAAAGCCCGCGTTTGTAGGGCAGATACCGCATAGCAAATCCATATTGACAATACGCTTACTGCGGGAAAAGCGTTGAAGCCCGTTTTTCCGTGATAAGCACCCGCGCTGTGCTAGCCTGCATCCGTCACAAGCAGGACGGAGGGAGAATGCAAACGCGCTCCATACTGTCGAAAATCACCGACTCCCGACACGGGAGCAACGGCAGTACCGCAGTCGAAAGGCGCGGCAATATGCTTTTTTCGGCGCATTCATGTGTTGGGGATTCCCTCCTTACTCAACAACTGTAGGTTGTCCGCAATGGTTTCCAGCGTATGATAGAAAACTGCACGATCTGCATCGGAAATGCCTTTGCCCGCAGATTCCACTGCGACTCTTGCACGTTCCTGCACATGCTCCGCAACGGCTTTTCCCTCGTCTGTCAGCTTGAGCAAAGCGCGGTACAGGCTACGCCCTGTGTTTTCCCGCGTGACCAGTCCTTTTTTCTCCAAAATCGACAGCATCCGTGAGACATCCGCCTTATCCTTGGCGCAAAGCTCGCCAAGCTGCGTGGCGCTGATACCGTCCTCAAAACGGTGCATGGTCGTCAGATAGGTTGCGTGCGCACCCTTTAGTCCGTACTTTTTCATCTCGTCCCCCGCGATCTTATGCCAATAGCGGAAAATTTCAAAGAGGGCAATCGAAAAGCGCTCAAAACGGTCAAGCATACTTCTTCTCCTTTCGATGTTTTCTCCTGCGTCCGATTCTCGCAATTTCAAATGTTGAAAAATCAACATTTTGGATTATACAATCGTTTTGTTGAACTGTCAACAAAAAACAGAAAAAGAATTTCCCCTGATCCATCTGCATGGGTCAGGGGAAAATTCCGTTTGGGTAAAGCAAGCTGCCGTCGGCTTATCCTCGGAGGGGTCCAAGGCATCGGCAGCGGGTAGAGAACAGGAAAAAGGGAGGAAAACCTGCTCTCTGGCATTATAATATCATAGTTCTCCGAGAAATTTGTGAACAGTTTTTAAAATATATGAAACCAAAATCTGAAAGCCGGAGTACCCTTTTCCACTGCCCGCGACGCTGTAGCGCGCGTCATCCCTGACGCTCCTTGCTGAGACTACCGACCGCGTGCAAACCGGTTCGTCAGCATCGTCTGTCGCTGCACGGGCACAAGCTTGCAATGACAAGCCCACAATAAACGAAACATCTGATGTAGGTCGGGGACATGTCCCCGCCGACCGCGAAGCGGCAGACAGCATAGATGAACAAATATTTACGCCGTGGGTTGTTCCTACACCGGGGGGGACATGGCCCCGACCTACAAAGGGTTTCTTGGCAATGACGCGGAGGGGCTACCCCTATTGTCATTCCGAGGGCGCTTGCGCCCGTGGCAATCTATTTCCGATTCTTGTACACACTCGGCTGTCTATGACTGTCCCTACCCTACAATTCAAATCCGCACGCAAAGCTGCAAGTCTAAACCTGAAGTGGTAAGCTTAAATTGGACACGGAGGGGGTAGAAATTGGGCAGATGATGTATAATGGAAATACACCATTCAAACATCAATGGACATAGATGACCCTGAAGTGAACAGGAGGCTTACAATGAAGTACACAAAGGAA
>JAQXWB010000025.1 GCA_029225225.1 Bacillota bacterium
GTCATTGCGAGAAGCGCAGCGACGTGGCAATCTGTGCAGACACTGCCGAATATGGATAGGTTTGCTTAGTTTAGGGAGAATTCACCGTTTTGGAGGAGGGCGTTGACGGCTTCTTCCAGTCGGTCGGGGAGAGCGCCAGAGGCGACGGTTTGTTTTGCTGCCTCCTGCGCCTGCGCGAGGACGGTCATGTTCTGCGCCAAATTGCCGATACGGAAGGCGGGCAGACCGTGCTGGCGGCTGCCGAAGAAATCGCCGGGGCCGCGCAGATTTAAGTCCTCCTCCGCGATGCGGAAGCCGTCGTTCGTTGCGCACAGTGCCTTCAGGCGGGCGCGCGTCTCCTTGCTTGGATTGTCGGAAACGAGAATGCAATAGGACTTCGCCTCGCCGCGCCCGATGCGGCCTCTGAGCTGGTGGAGCTGAGACAGCCCGAAGCGGTCGGCGTTTTCCACGATCATCAGCGTTGCGTTCGGCACGTCTACGCCGACCTCGATGACCGTTGTGGAGACGAGAATATCATATTCGTGCGCGGCGAAGGCGGACATGATCTGCTCCTTTTCCGCGCCCTTCATTTTGCCGTGCAGCAGCGCCACACGGAGATCGGGGAAGACATAGTCTCGGAGCGTCTGCGCCCACTGTTCGGCGGATTTGAGGGAGTCCGTCTCGCTCTCCTCAATGGCGGGGCAGACGATAAAGGTTTGATGCTGCTCCTCTGCCTGCTTGCGGATGAAGCCGTTGAGCCGCTTGCGGTAGCGCTCATCGACAAGGAAGGTATCGACCTTCTGCCTGCCCGGCGGCAGCTCGTCAATGACGGAGACGTCAAGGTCGCCGTAGAGGATCAAAGCCAGTGTGCGCGGGATCGGCGTGGCGGACATGATCAGCAGATGCGGCTGCTCGCCCTTGGACAGCAGGGCGGCGCGCTGCGAGACGCCGAAGCGGTGTTGCTCGTCCGCGATGACGAAACCGAGGTTTTGGAAGGTGGTCGATTCGGTCAAAAGCGCGTGGGTGCCGATGATGAGGTCATAGACTCCCTCCGCAAGCTCCTTTCGGCGGGTGAGCTTTTGCTGCGGCGTCATGGAGCCGGTCAGAAGCGCGCAGCGGACGCCGAGAGGCTCCATCAGCGGCGCGAGACGGTCAAAGTGCTGCTTGGCGAGAATTTCCGTCGGCGCCATCAGGGCGGTCTGCTTCCGGTTTTTTGCCGCGCAGAATGCCGCCGCCGCCGCGACCATCGTCTTGCCGCTGCCGACATCGCCCTGCACGAGGCGGCTCATCGGCTTGCCGGAGCGGAAGTCCGCGAGAATTTCTTCGATGACACGCATTTGCGCGTTCGTCAGGCGGAAGGGGAGCGCGCGGTAGAATTCCTCCATGCCCTCGGTTTGAAAGGGTTGAACGGCGCGGACGCTGCGCTTTGCCCTGACGATGGCGAGGGCGGCGGAAAAGATATAGAATTCCTCAAAGATCAGACGCCTGCGCGCCTCCTCCAGCGCCTCAATCGACGATGGACGGTGAATTTCTTGCAGGGCGGTGGCGGCGTCACACAAGCCGTAGTTCTCCCGCAGCGCCTCGGGCAGTGTCTCCGTCGGGGTGCAGCGCGCAAGGGCGGCGGCGACCGCCTGCATGATTGCCTTATTGTTCAGCCCTGCCGTGAGGGGATAGATCGGCATGATGCGGCGGGTGATAGTTCCGGCTGCGTCCAGCGGCTCAAAGAGGGGGTTCGTCATGGCGTAGCCGAGATAGTCGCCGGTCAGCGCGCCGTAAAAGCAGTAGGTTTCGCCGCGCTCTAATTTACCCGCGCTGTAGGCGGCGTTGAAGAAAGTCAGATTCAGACGCCCGGTATGATCGGCGACGGCGAACTTCGTGACCTCAAGGGTCTTTTGCCCGGGCTTGGGGATACGGTGCGTCTGCGGCGTCGTCACGACCGAGGCGATGAAGCAGGCGGGTTGATCGACCTCAAGTGAGGCAATCGGGGTGATCCGCGTCCGATCCTCGTAGTCGCGGGGATAGAAGTGCAGCAGGTCGCCCAGCGTCTCAATGCCGAGCTTGGCAAACAGCGCCGCCTTTTTCGGCCCGATGCCCGCGATGGTCCGTATGGAATCCGTCTGCGCCATATGCGCCGCTCCTTTCGGGTTGGATTGTGTGAGTTTTTAGGTGCCCATACGCAAGAACACACCATGATAAACGAAACAGACAAGGAACATGTCCCTGCCCTACAGGTATCATAAAGCAAAAGCCTGATGGAGTGGTCCATCAGGCGGAATGATCCGATTTTGCTTACGCCATTGCGTTGATCTTCAGCGTCATGCTGCTCTTCTTGCGGGCGGCGTTGTTCTTGTGAAGGATTCCCTTATTCACGGCCTTATCGACAGCAACAACGGCTGCGGTGTAGGCAGCGCCGGCCTGCGCCTTATCGCCGGAAGCAACGGCAGCGTCGAACTTCTTAATGGTGGTCTTCAGAGCGGACTTCGCCATCTTGTTGTGTTCGTTGGCAGCGCGGGAAAGAGACACTCTCTTCTTTGCGGACTTGATGTTGGGCATGGTTGCACCTCCCTCTAACGGCATTTATCTAAAATCCGTGTGTTTTTACTTCATGCAGAAATACATTATAGCGGGAGAAGGACGGAAAATCAATAGTTTTTTTCACATTTTTGAAAAATATTTTGCTTTTGGGGAAAGACTATGCGAAAAGGGGGCGGTTTTTACGGCGATTCGGACGGATTTGGCGCTGGAAGCCAAGGCGCTTTGGGAAAAATCGGCGGGGGAGACGACGGAGCTTTCCGGCGTAAAGGCGCGCGAGCGTGATGCCGAGGGGCTTTCCGTGACGCAGGTGGATATTCTGGACGAGCAGGGGCAGGCGGCGCTCGGCAAGCCGATCGGACGCTATGTGACGGTCGAGCTGCCGCGCTTCGACCGGGACAGGCTGCGCCCTGCCCGCGTTTTGGCGCAGGAGCTGCGGGCGCTTTTGGAGGGGGACGACGAGAAAAGCGTTTTGGTTGTCGGCTTGGGAAACCGCGCCGTCACGCCCGACGCTTTGGGGCCGCGCACGACGGACGGGTTGTTTCTCACGCGCCATCTGATTGCAAATCTGCCCGCGCAGTTCGGAGACTGCCGCGAGGTCAGTGCCGTAGCTCCGGGCGTGCTGGCAACGACTGGCGTTGAGACGCTGGAGCTGGTGCGCGGCGCGGTCAGTCATGTGAAGCCGGAGCTGGTCATTGCTGTTGACGCGCTCGCGGCGGGGAGCATGGAGCGCCTTTGCCGCACCGTCCAGCTTTCGGACACGGGCATTGTCCCCGGCTCCGGCGTCGGAAACCGACGGGCGGGCTTTTCTGCCGAGACGCTGGGCGTACCCGTGTTCTCCGTCGGCGTGCCGACCGTGGTCGATGCCTCCGCCCTGTGCGAGAGCGCGGAGGAGCGCATGATCGTCACGCCGCGCGACATCGACGCGCAGATTGCATGGCTCGGCAGTCTCCTTGCCGACGCGCTCAACGCCGCGCTGCATCCGAAGTTTTCGCAGGAGGAGCTTGCGCAGTTCGTACAGTGATCGGCGCGCTTCCGGAGAGAATCCTTGTTTGCCGCGACGGACTGCACGGGTGCAAGCCGCCTCGCAAGGGGTACGTTGCATCCGTAACGCTCGTTCCTCGCGAACGGTTACGCAAGCGACGCGGCAAGCTGTTTTCCTTTTCTCGCAGCCTTGGTGCGCGGCATCAAACTGCACAATTCGCGCGAAGAGGAGAAACGAGATTATGTAAACAAGAAATACAGGCAATACGGAATAATAACTGACAGCCAAGCTGTGCAAAACTCTGTGCAAAGTGTGTACAACTGCTGCAATACAACCGTTTTTTCACAGTGCGGCGACGGCAGCAGCCATGCAAACCGTGTATAAGGAAGTGCATACTGTGGACAATTTGCGGTTTCAATAATCGAGAAAAAACAAAATAATTTAATATTATGTAAACAGAATCGAACAGAATTCGGTCGAAAAAGTTCGGATTCTCTGAGATTCCATCGAAACGGAGCGGCGAGAATGCGGACGAAACATTGTTGCTTCCGTCGAAGTGACGAAAATGCACCGAAGGAAGGTGCGGCGTCCGCTTTTGTGCAAATGTACATAGGCGCTGCTTGACTTTTTCTTCTGCTGTAAGTAAAATAAAACAGAAATATTGACCCGACGCGTTTTATATATCCTTGCCGGGAGGGAGACGCTATGAACATACTGATTACCGGTGCTGCGGGCTTCGTGGGGAAAAATCTTGCGGAAAACCTCAAAAATATCCGAGAGAACAAAAACCGCACCCGTCCGCACCTGTGCATTGAAGAAATTTTTGAATATGACCTCGACACGCCGCCTGCGCTGCTGGAGGATTACTGCCGGAGGGCAGACTTTGTCTTCCATCTTGCCGGAGTCAATCGCCCGAAGGATGCGGAGGAGTTTATGCGCGGCAACTTCGGCTTTTCAAGTACGCTGCTGGATACGTTGCGCCGCTGCGGAAACACCTGCCCCGTGATGCTTGCAAGCTCGATCCAAGCCACGCTCGTGGGGCGCTACGCCGAGGGCGAGTACGGCAAGAGCAAGCGGGCAGGCGAGGAGCTGTTTTTTGACTATGCCGCGCAGACCAGCGCAAAGGTGCTGGTCTACCGCTTCCCGAACCTGTTCGGCAAGTGGTGCAGACCGAACTACAATTCCGTTGTCGCGACCTTCTGCCACAATATTGCGCGCGACCTCCCCATCACGGTCAACGACCCGAATACCGTTTTGGAGCTTCTTTATATTGACGATCTGATCGAGGAGCTGCTGGATGCGCTGGAGGGGAAGGCGCATCGCTGCGACTTTGACGGAGTGCGTACCGTCCTGAACGAGGCTGGCAGATACTGTGCCGCACCGGTGAGTCACAGCGTCACACTCGGGCAGATTGCGGAGCTGCTGCACGCTTTCCGCGATCAGAGCCGGACGCTTCGGATGCCGGAGCTCCCGGAGGGCAGCTTTGCCAAGAAGCTCTACAGCACCTATCTGTCCTATCTGCCGCAGGAGCGCATCGCGGTTCCGCTGGAAATGCACACGGACGAGCGCGGCAGCTTCACGGAGCTGCTCAAGACCGCAAGCTGCGGGCAGTTCTCCGTGAATGTCTCAAAGCCGGGCATTACCAAGGGGCAGCACTGGCACAACAGCAAGTGGGAGCTTTTCATCGTTGTCAGCGGACACGGCTTGATCGAGGAGCGCAAGCTCGGCACGCAGGAGGTGCTGCGCTTTGAGGTCAGCGGCGAGCAGCCGCAGGCAGTACATATGCTCCCGGGCTATACGCACAGCATCACCAATCTGAGCCAAACGGAGCCGCTGGTTACGCTCATGTGGGCGAACGAAATCTTTGATCCGCAGCGTCCCGATACTTATTTTGAGGCGGTGGAAGCATGAGTCAAAACGCAGCATGGAAGGAAAACGGCAAGCTGAAGCTGTTGATCATCGTCGGCACAAGACCCGAGATCATCCGCCTTGCGGCGGTCATCAACAAGTGCCGCAGATATTTTGATACTCTCCTTGCCCACACGGGGCAGAACTATGACTATAACCTCAACGGCGTGTTTTTCAAGGATCTGAAGCTTGACGCGCCGGAAATCTACTTGGACGCCGTGGGAGACAGTCTCGGGCAGACGATGGGGAATATCATCGCCCGCTCCTACGACCTGATGGCGGAATTGAAGCCCGACGCCGTGCTGGTGCTCGGCGATACCAATTCCTGCCTCTCGGTCATCGGCGCGAAGCGGCTGCATATTCCGATCTTCCATATGGAGGCGGGCAACCGCTGCAAGGACGAGTGCCTGCCGGAGGAGACGAACCGCCGCATCGTGGACATTATCTCGGACGTCAACATGGCGTATTCCGAACACGCCCGCCGTTATTTGGCGGAAAACGGACTGCCGCCGGAGCGCACTTATGTGACGGGCAGCCCGATGGCGGAGGTGCTGCACACGAACCTCGCCGAGATCGAGGCGTCGGATATCCATGCCCGCCTTGGCTTGGAAAAGGGGAAATACATCCTCCTTTCGGCGCATCGCGAGGAGAATATCGACACCGAAAAGAACTTCACCTCTCTGTTTACGGCGATCAATCGAATGGCGGAGAAGTACGATATGCCGATCCTCTATTCCTGCCATCCGCGCTCGAAAAAGCGGCTGGAGGCAAGCGGCTTCCGGCTGGATTCCCGCGTGATCTGCCATGCGCCGATGGGCTTCCATGACTATAACTGCCTGCAAATGAACGCCTTTGCGGTGGTCTCGGACAGCGGAACCCTGCCCGAGGAGGCGAGCTTTTTTACCTCCGTCGGGAAGCCCTTCCCCGCTGTCTGCGTCCGTACCTCCACAGAGCGTCCCGAGGCGCTGGATAAGGCGTGCTTCATCCTCTCCGGCATCGACGAAAAGGGACTGCTCCAGTCGGTCGATACCGCTGTCGAGATGGTTCGTAACGGCGACCATGGCATTCCTGTGCCGGACTATGTGGAGGAGAATGTCTCGACCAAGGTGGTAAAGATCATCCAAAGCTATACCGGCGTGGTAAATAAAATGGTGTGGCGAAAGTAAACACAGAGGCATGAAGCATTGGCAGCAGCCAATGTAGGGCGGAAGAGAATTACGATCAGGTTGGTGTGTCAGATATGGCGATATATGATCATTTCGGAAAAGAGGCTTCGGAGCTGCGGGGAAAGCGGCTGTTCCTTTTGGACATGGACGGCACGATCTATCAGGAGGATCGTCTTTTTGACGGGACAAAGGAGCTGCTGCGCCGTATTCTTGCCGTCGGCGGAAAATATGTTTTCATCACGAATAACTCGTCAAAATCCGTTGCGGACTATATCGAGAAGGTCGGACGCTTGGGCATTGAGACGACGGCGGATTGCTTCTTTACCTCCGCGCAGGCGACGGCGATGCTCCTTCGTGAGCGGTATCCGAACGAGACGGTCTACTGTCAGGGGACAAAATCCCTCCTGCGTGAGCTGACCTCCTACGGCGTCCGCGTGACGGAGGAGGTCACGGACGAGGTGGGCGTGATCTTGGTTGGCTTTGACACGGAGCTGACGAGCCAAAAGCTGCGCAACACCTGCGAGCTGCTGCTCCGGGATGTTCCGTTTTACGCCACCAATCCCGATTTGGTCTGCCCGGTCAGCTTCGGCTATGTGCCGGACTGCGGCTCGATCTGTATGATGCTCAAAAACGCCACCGGCAGAGAGCCGATCTATATCGGCAAGCCTGCGCCGATGATGATTGACATCGCAAGGCAGATGTACCACGCACGGCGGGAGGAGACTGTCGTGATCGGTGACCGCCTCTATACGGACATCGCTGCCGGCGTCAACGCGGGCGTGACGAGCATCTGCGTTTTGACCGGCGAGGCGACCGAACAGGATATCCTGACCGGCGAGGTAAAACCGACGTATACCTTTGAAAGCGTGAAGAGCATTTTTGAAGCCATCGGGGAAGGTTAACACGAGCTGTGAATAGGGAATAGTGAATAGGGAATAGTGAATAGCGAGCGGTACGGGATTGTGTGCCGTTCGCTGTTTCTTTTTCCTCTTGCATCGGTGCCTGCACCGGCGCGCCGGGGTCGTCGCGCCCTACAGGAGGGGCGGTGGAAAAAAGTGTGAAAAAATCGTTGACAAGCGAGCGGTTTCATGCTATAACATTATAAACCCACTTGTATAGTAGATTTATAGGAAAGGAGACCTGAGGATTATGATTTGTTTTTTCTGTGCGTTGACGCGGGGGGCGATGCGAATGTGTGACGGAGCCATGGATGGAAATAGAAAAAACAATGAAATAAACGGAGGGAATTCTGAAAATGTCAAACTATAAATTCGAAACTTTGCAGCTCCATGTCGGGCAGGAGCATCCCGATCCCGCGACGGACGCGAGAGCCGTCCCGATCTATGCGACAACCTCTTATGTGTTCAAGGACTCCGCGCAGGCGGCAGGACGCTTCGGTCTGACCGAAAACGGCAATATTTACACGCGTTTGATGAATCCGACGACGGATGTGTTTGAAAAGCGCATTGCCGCCTTGGAGGGTGGCGCCGCCGCGTTGGCGACTGCGACGGGTTCTGCGGCGATTGCGTATGCCGTGCAGAATATTGCGCTTGCGGGCGACCATATCGTCTCCTCAACGAATCTCTACGGCGGCACCTACAATCTGTTCGCAAATACCTTGAAGGATCAGGGCATTCAAACAACCTTTGTCGATCCGTCCGATCCCGAGAATTTCGAGCGGGCGATTCTGCCGAATACAAAGCTCCTCTACGCCGAGACGCTCGGCAACCCCAACTCGGATGTGATTGACCTTGAGGCGATTGCAGCCGTTGCGCACCGCCACGGCATTCCGCTGATCGTGGACAGCACCTTTGCAACGCCCTACCTCCTGCGCCCGATTGAGCACGGTGCGGATATTGTGGTGCATTCCGCGACAAAGTTTATCGGCGGCCACGGAACGGTCATGGGCGGCGTGGTCGTAGACGGCGGCAAATTTGACTGGGCGCAGAATGAGAAGTTCCCCGGTCTGTCCAAGCCGAATCCCTCGTATCACGGCGTCGTCTTTACGGAGGCGGCAGGCAATCTTGCCTATATCATCAAGCTGCGCACTACCCTGATGCGGGATATGGGTGCGACGCTCTCGCCGTTTAACTCCTTCCTGCTTTTGCAGGGCTTGGAGACGCTCTCTCTGCGTGTGGAGCGCCATGTGCAAAACGCGCTGAAGGTGGTAGACTTTCTCAAGGCACATCCGCAGGTCGAGCGCGTCAACCATCCGTCGCTGGCGACCGGCAGGCAGAAGGAGCTGTACGACCGTTACTTCCCGAAGGGTGCGGCGCCGATCTTCACCTTTGAGATCAAGGGCGACGCGGAGACGGCGCGGAAATTCACGGAGAGTCTGGAGCTGTTCTCCCTTTTGGCGAATGTCGCGGATGTGAAATCCTTGGTCATTCATCCCGCCTCCACAACGCACTCCCAACTCTCGGAGGAGGAGCTGCTGACGGCAGGCGTGAAGCCGAACACGGTGCGCCTCTCCATCGGCACGGAACATATCGACGACATTTTGGCAGATTTGCAGCACGGCTTTGATGCTGTAAAATAAATGATTATTTGAGACTGTAAACGCACCACAATCAATGAAACAGCCCCTGTAGGCTTAGGACATGTCCTAAGCCGTGTGCAGAAACCATCGGGAAAGTACAAGGATGGAACATAGATTGCCACGTCGCTGCGCTCCTCGCAATGACAAAAAAGCCGCCCTCTTTGTCATTGCGAGCCGAGGAACGAGGCGTGGCAATCTCATGCAGGAGCTACCAAGTGCGTACAAACCTACAGCCGGAGATTGCCACGACCGGTGTGCGCACTGGTCTCGCAATGACAAATTAGGGTAGCCTTTCCATGTCATTGCGAGGAGCGCAGCGACGTGGCAATCTTGTGCAGGAACTACCAAGTGCGTACAAACCAACAGCCGGAGATTGCCACGACCAGTGTGCGCACTGGTCTCGCAATGACAAAAAGTGCATCCTATTATGTCATTGCGAGGAGCGCAGCGACGTGGCAATCTCATGCAGGAACGACTAAGTGCTTACAGACTTGTCCGTTTCTACTGTCTGCCGCTTCGCGGACGGCGGGGACATGTCCGCGCCCTACAAAGGGCTTCATCACAATGACACTAACGAATGGAGAAAACTATGCAAATTTACGCGGATAATGCGGCAACCACCTGTATGAGCCAAACCGCCATACAGGCGATGCTGCCCTATTTTGACAACGTTTACGGAAATCCCTCCAGCCTGCACTCCGTTGGACAGCGGGCGAACGAGGCGCTGACAAGTGCGCGGGAGCGGATTGCAAAGGTTCTCGGCTGTCAGGCGAAGGAGATCTATTTCACCTCCGGCGGCAGCGAGGCGGACAATCAGGCGCTGCTCTCCGCCGCGCGTCTCGGGCAGCGGAAGGGGAAAAAGCACATTGTATCCACTGCCTTTGAGCATCATGCGGTCTTGCATATGCTCAAGCGGTTGGAGCAGGAGAGCTTTGAAATTACGCTGCTGGACGTCCATGAAAACGGCATTGTCTCCCCCGAGGAGGTCGCGGCTGCGATCCGTCCGGACACCTGCCTTGTCACAATCATGTACGCCAACAACGAAATCGGCACGATTCAACCCATTGCAGAGATCGGAAAGGTCTGTCATGAGCGCGGTGTCCTGTTCCACACGGACGCAGTGCAGGCGGCGGGACATTTGCACATTGATGTCAAGGAACAAAATATAGACATGCTCTCCCTCTCTGCGCACAAGTTCCACGGGCCGAAGGGCATCGGCGTGCTCTACGCAAGACAGGGAATTCTCCTGACAAACCTCATTGAGGGCGGCGCACAGGAGCGGGGCAGACGCGCCGGTACGGAGAATCTGCCCGCGATCATGGGCATGACGGCTGCGCTGGAGGAGGCTGCCGAGGGGATCGACCGGAACGCTGCCCGTCTGACTGCGCTGCGTGACAAACTGATTGCGGGCTTGTCCCGGGTCGAGCACTGCGCGCTGAACGGCGACGCAGAGCAGCGGCTTCCCGGCAATGTGAATTTCTGCTTTGAGGGCATTGAGGGCGAGTCTCTGCTGCTTTTGCTCGACGACAAAGGCGTCTGCGCCTCCTCCGGCAGCGCGTGTACCTCCGGCTCGCTCGATCCCAGCCATGTGCTGCTTGCCATCGGCAGACCGCACGAGGTTGCGCACGGCTCCCTGCGTCTGAGCCTCGGAGAGGATACCACCGAGGAGGAGATCGACTATCTGATTAAGACGGTGACGGAGGTCGTTACCTATCTGCGGCGGATGTCGCCGGTCTGGCGCGAGCTGCAAAGCGGCAAGCGTGCGTATATTTTGAAGTGAGGATGATCGTATGGCATTATACAGTGAAAAAGTGATGGATCATTTCCGCAATCCGCGCAATGTCGGTGTGATTGAAAACGCGGACGGCGTCGGAGAGGTCGGCAACGCCAAATGCGGCGACATTATGACCATCTATCTGAAAATTGAAAATGATATCATCGTCGATGTGAAATTCGAGACCTTCGGCTGCGGCAGCGCCATTGCCTCCAGTTCAATGGCAACCGAGTTGATTAAAGGAAAGCCGGTCTCCGAGGCGCTGCAACTGACGAACAAAGCGGTTGCCGAGGCGCTGGACGGGCTGCCCGCGCACAAGCTGCACTGCTCCGTTCTGGCGGAGGAGGCGATTAAGGCGGCGCTGAAGGATTATTACGACAAAAACCATATCGAATATGACGCCGGTCAGTTCCCGGACTGCGCAAGCTGCGGTCACTGCTGCGGCAAATGAAGGCGCTCATCGCCATGAGCGGCGGGGTGGACTCCGCCGTGGCCGCTTATCTGATGCAGCAAAAGGGCTATCACTGCATCGGCTGCACCATGAAGCTCTACCATAACGAGGAGCTTGGAATCAGCCGCGCGCACACCTGCTGCTCACTGGACGATGTGGAGGACGCCCGCAGCGTCGCCTATCACTTGGGAATGCCCCACTATGTGTTCAATTTTTCGGACACCTTCCGCGAGACGGTGATTCGGAACTTCATCGAGAGCTACCGGACGGGACGAACGCCGAACCCGTGCATTGACTGCAACCGTTATGTGAAGTTTGAAGCCTTATACGAGCGTGCGCGGGTTTTGGGCTGCGACTGTCTCGTGACCGGCCATTATGCCCGCATCGAACGGGAGAAGGGCAAATTCGTTCTGAAAAAGGCGCTGGATGCGTCGAAGGATCAGAGCTATGTCCTGTACTCCCTGACGCAGGAGCAGCTCGCGCATACGCAGTTCCCAATGGGGGCGCTGCGGAAGGCAGAGGTGCGCGAGCTTGCGCGGGAGCATCAATTTGGCAACGCGGAAAAGCCGGACAGTCAGGACATCTGCTTTGTGCCCGACGGCGATTATGTCGCGGCGATCCGGCGTTTAGGCGGCATCGAGCCGGTGCCCGGGGATTTTCTTGACATAGAGGGAAACAAGCTCGGCACGCACCGCGGTGTCCTCTGCTATACCATTGGGCAGCACCGCCATCTCGGCGTGTCGTTCCCTGAGCGGCAATATGTGTGCGGGCTTTGCGCGGAGAAGAACACCGTCACCCTCGGCCCCGCAGAGGCGCTCTATTCAAAAACGGCAACGGTGACGGAGCTGCATTGGATCTCCGGCGAAGCGCCCACAGTGCCGATCCGCTGCAAGGCGAAGGTGCGTTACCGCCAGACGGAGCAGTGGGCGACCGTAACACCGCGCGGTGCAGCGGATGCCGAGCTCGTTTTCGACGAGCCGCAGCGGGCGATTACCCCGGGACAGGCGGCGGTCTTTTATGACGGCGATACCGTCCTCGGCGGCGGCACGCTTGCCTGATGCTCCTTTTGGATGGCTTTTCTATTGATGCATTATTTTTGATCTCCGAGGCAGATTACCTCGGAGATTGTTTTTTTCTGCGTGAAGGGTAGGAGAGTCATAAGCCGGTGCAGGAACCGGCGAGTGCGTACAGACTTGCCCGTTTGTACTGTCTGCCGCTGCGCGGACGGCGGGGACATGTCCAAGCTCTACAACGGCCGCGACGTCAAGCAACAAGTCCTTTTGACACAATATGTCCCCGGCCTACGGGGGAAGTAAATTGTTATTTACTTTTCGGGGAAAATACAGTAGAATGGATTCGTTTTCATGGATTTGACAAAAAAGAAAGGGAAAGGTTATGTTTCTTACCATACTTGCAGACCGCTTTGGGGGCACCGAGCTTTGGAATTATATCGGTTATATTGCGTCCGTTATCGTTTTTCTCTCCTTCGTGATGACCTCCGTGGTGAAGCTGCGCTGGGTCAGCACCATCGGCTCCGCGCTGTTTTCCATTTACGGCTTTATGATCGGTTCCATCCCTACCGGAATTCTGAATGCCGGTGTCGTCGCGGCGAATCTGTATTATCTGATTCGCATGAAGAAAAATGAAGATCTCTTCACCGCCCACACCATCCGCGTTGAAAATGACTTCCTAAAGGATTTCATTATGTATAACGGGCGGGACATTCAAAAGTATTCCGGCGGCTACACCTACGGCAGCACGGATGCGAACATCGCAATCATGGTTTACTGCAATATGACCGCCGCAGGTCTGCTGATCGGCAAGGACGAGGGGGAGGGCGTTTTGCGCATTGACCTCGATTACGCCACTGCCGAATACCGCGACTGCCGCGTGGGTCGGTTCCTCTACCGCAAGCTGGCGCAGATGGGCTTCCATCAATTGATTACTACCACGGACAATGAACATCACATCCGTTATCTGAATTCCATGGGCTTTACCGAGAAGGACGGACAGTATATCAAGACGCTGTGACCGCCTGTGTGGATAGCGTGCCGAATCGTCATGCCCTACACCATGATAAACAAAACAGCCAATGTAGGGCGGAGACATGTCCCCGCCGACCGCGTAAGCGGCAGACGGCAGGCATGAACGAGCCGGTATGCAATTGGTAGTTCCGGCGGGGATATGGCCCCATCCTGCAAAGTGCTTCATAGCAATCAACCTGTTGCTTTGAATGCTGCAAACTACCGGTAGCGCGAACCAAAGGGGAGAAGGAAATATGCTGCAACGCTATTTTGAAATTAACGAAAACGGTCACAATATTCGCTGCAAGCTGTATGGTCGGGAGCTGCACGACATTCGCCGTGTTGTGATTTTTTGCCATGGCTTTGGCGGTCACAAGGACAACGCCGCTGCCGAAAAATTTGCGGAGCGTATGCTGTCCAAGCAAAAGGGCACGGCGATGATCACCTTTAACTGGCCCTGTCACGGTGACGATGTAAAAAAGAAGCTGTGCTTAGCGGACTGCAATGCTTATTTGGAGCTGGTGCTCTCCTATACGCGGCGGAAGTTTCAGACGGAGGAGCTCTATGCCTACGCCATAAGCTTCGGCGGCTATCTCACGCTGAAATACATTGCCGAGCACGGAAACCCCTTCCGCAAGATCGCCCTGCGCTGTCCGGCGGTCAATATGTATGAGGTGCTCACAACAACCATTATGACGGCGGAGGATCTGCAAAAACTCCGGAAGGGAAAGGAGATCCCCGTGGGCTTTGATCGAAAGATTATGATCGGCAGTCCGTTTTTGGAGGAATTGCGGAACAACGACATTCAGCAGCGGGACTTTTTGGATTACGCGGAGGATATCTTGATCCTGCACGGCACTGCGGATGAGATCGTACCTTTTAAGGCGGTACGCGCTTTTGCGGAAAACAATCTGATCGAATTTCTCCCCATCGACGGTGCTGACCACCGCTTCCGTGATCCTATGAAAATGGATCAGGCCATAAAAGACATTTTAAGCTTTTACGCAGGATAGAATAGAACAGGAGACGGAGTATCCCGCCGCACCTCTCAAGGCGTGACCTCCGACAAAAACGGCGGACTGTGTGAAGACGATGTCCGCAAAGCAATTCGCATACTATCCGATGAAACACAGCAGCAAATCACGCGGGTGATTTGCTGCTGTGTTTGTTAGGATGGCGGTGTATTGTTACATATAAAACTTTGCTTTTTAAAACATGAGCTTTTGATACCGGTAGCAGTTCGCCGCAGGGCACGCCGACCTCGGCGCACCGGTGCAGGAACCACCGGCTGCGTACCAATCCGTTCCTCCATCCTGTCGGGCGGCTGATATGTTTGGTGCAGTAAGATGGTTTACAGATTGTGCAAGAACATGGTTTACAGTTTTGTGATATAATCAAGGCAAAAAACGGGAGGAAACCGGCATGCCTTGGGAAGAAAGGACTGCAAACCAAATGAGAAAAGAATTTG
>JAQXWB010000026.1 GCA_029225225.1 Bacillota bacterium
GGAACTACCAAGTGCGTACAAACCTACAACCTGAGATTGCCACGACCAGTGTGCGCACCGGTCTCGCAATGACAGATAGGGGTAGCCTTTCCATGTCATTGCGAGGAGCGCAGCGACGTGGCAATCTCGTGCAGGAAATACCAAGTGCGTACAAACCTACAACCTGAGATTGCCACGACCTGTGTTCGCACTGGTTTCGCAATGACAAAAAAGGGCAGCCTATTATGTCATTGCGAGGAGCGCAGCGACGCGGCAATCCTGTGCAGGAACTGCCAAGCATACACAAATTTGACCGTCTGCCACTGCGCGGTTGCGGGTAAATGTCCCCGCCCTACGAGAGAAAACCGAAGCAGAGCCGTCCGTCGGACGGCTCTGATCGTATATCATGAATTCTTGATTTTTGCAGCCTGCTTTTTCTTTCGGAAGAAGCCGCCGATCAGGCAGATCAGCGCGGCGACACCTGCGACAATGGCAGAGCCTACCAAGCCTGCCGTGCTTGTGCCTGCGGGACTGTCGCTGTTTGCAAAGGCGTAATCCGGCATCAGTGCGGTCTTTTCCTGAATCGCAGCAGCAGTGTCCGCCGCCTTGCCGGAGATGCCGTAGTTCTCTTCGTCAAGTCCCATGTTTTCGCTGTAACCCGCCTCGGTATTGCCGAACATCGACCACTCCAAGCCGTCGGGATTGGAGCTTGCAAGCAGGCTCAGCCCGCCGCCGATGACCGCGACTGCAACCGCCAAAACGATCAGCGTGGTTTTGAGCGAGCATTTGCTTTTGACTCCGTCCGTGTTGACCTCCGTCAAAAGCTCCGGACGCGCCTCATAGACAAACAGCAGCACGGCGGATGTGATCAGGCCCTCGATCAGACCGATGGCAAGGTGAATGGGCTGCATAACGCCGACAAACGCGCCGAAGGGCAACTCCGTAATGCCGGAGAGCGTCGTCTCCAACACGACGGAAAACGCGCCGAGCTGAAGCGTGACGAGGCAGCCGAGGACGGAGGCGAGCATGATCTTCCCGCGCGTTGCCGCCCTTGAGCTTGCCTTGCTGCGCAGGATCGGCCTCCAGATCAGGTAGTAGCCGACAAAGCAGCCATAAAACGCCATGTTCCAGCAGTTTGCGCCGAGGGCAAGCAAGCCGCCGTCGGCAAAGAACAACGCTTGGATCGCCAAAATGACGACCATCGACAAAAATCCCGCCTGCGGCCCGAGCAGAGCAGACAGCAGCATACCGCCGCAAAGATGCCCGGACGAGCCGGTGCCGGGGATGGTGTAATTGATCATCTGTCCCGCAAAAACGAGCGCCGAGGCGACCGCCATCGTGGGGAGCTTCGCGGTGTTCTCGTCCTTCCGCAGCGAACGGACGGAAGCGCCGACCGTCACACCGGAGGCGACATACATTGTCGCGGCAACCGCAGGAGCCAATAACGCATCTGCCATGTGCATAAGCTGTACCTCTCTTTCTTGGATGCTACCATTGTAACAGGCAAAGCAGCGCATTTTAAGCCCCCGTGGGGGTTATTTTTTTCAAATTCCTCAAAAAACTGCCGGCGTCGATCTCGCTCACCCATGGCGAATATCACCGAAAGCGCAACTGTAAGTGATCAAAACAAAAATCAAAAAAGATTGCCGCGTCGCTTCGTTCTTCGCAATGATGCAGAATAGGCAGCCTCATTTGTCATTGCGAGGAGCGAAGCGACGTGGCAATCTCGTGCAGGAACTACGGACTCCGTATAAACTTGTTCGTTTGTAGTCTCCGCCACTTTCAAGGAACAGTAAGGACATGTCCCCGCCCTACAGGGGGTGCACTGTTTTTTGAAGAATTGTTTTCCTTGACAAGAAATGACCGTCGTGTATAATGAAAATAGAGAATTTTGGGGAAAAACGGAGGTACAGCAAATGCTTGAGGCAACGGACATTACAAAGTCCTACGGCAGCGGAGAGAACCGGAACCCTGTGCTCAAGGGGATCAGCCTGACGATCCCAACAGGCGCTTTTACGGTAATTTTGGGCGCGTCAGGGTCGGGCAAGTCAACGCTGCTCAATATCCTCTCGGGGCTGGAACGTCCGGAAAGCGGACACGTCAGCTACGACGGTACGGAGATCACGACGCTGTCCGACGCAGCGTTGACCGCATTCCGTCGGAAGACCGTCGGCTTTATCTTTCAGCAGTATTACCTTTTGCCTGATATGACAGTTGAAAAAAATGTCCGTATGGGCGCTGACCTCGCGGGAAATCGCGAGTATCGTGAGATTCTGCGCGCCGTCGGCTTGGAGGAGAAGCTGAAAAAATACCCGAGCGAGCTTTCCGGCGGCGAGCAGCAGCGCGTTGCCATTGCCCGCGCCCTCGCCAAAAAACCGCAGGTGCTCTTTTTAGATGAGCCGACGGGCGCGCTCGACGAGGCGACGGGACGTCAGGTGCTGGAGTATCTGTCTAAGCTGCACCGGGAGCGCAGCTTCACAGTTGTCATGGTGACGCACAATCAAAATATTGCCGAGATGGCAGACACTGTCATCCGCATGAACAGCGGACGCATCGCAGAAAGTTATGTCAACCAAACGCGCAAGTCCGCCTACGAGATCGGGTGGTGAGGGCATGGTCATCGGAGGAAAGGATGCCGCTAAGCTGTTCGGCATCGCGATCATTGCCTGCTGCGCGGTTTTCGTCTGCACGCTGTTTCTGAATTATCAACTGGATATCGTCACGATCAAGGACGCCGTCGCTACGGAGGCAGGCATGGCGGTCTATACCGCGCAGGTGTCGATGGGAAAGGTCACCTGCGCTGTAACGGGCGGCTGCTTGGCTGCTACGGCGATAGTCATGTTGCTGTTTTATGTGAAAAACTACATTGATACGCATGGCGCGAATCTTGGGCTGCTCAAGGCACTCGGCTATGCCAACGGCACCCTCGCCAAGCACTTTTGGGTGTTCGGGTTGAGCGTCTTTGTTGGCTGCATGGTCGGCTACGGCACGGGGTTTGCCTATCTGCCGCGATTCTATCAATTGCAAAACGCAGAGGGGTATTTGCCGGCGGTCAGCGTGCGCTTTCATCCGCTGCTTACCTGCCTTTTGGTTCTCGTGCCTGCGGCGTTTTACAGCCTCACAGCGGTGCTGTATGCCGCGCACCGGCTGAAGCGCCCCGTTCTCGATCTTTTGAAGGAACGCCCGCAGGAGCGCACTCGCCGTCATGGGAAGGAAAGACCCGACGCATCCTTCTTGGGGGAGCTGCGGAAAAACGTGCTGCGGAGCAAGAAGTCCGTGGTGTTCTTTGTCGCGTTTTCGGCATTCTGCTTCTCGGCAATGACACAGATGTCGTTTTCAATGAAGAAGCTGGCAAGCGATACCTTCGCGTGGATGATCATCACCATCGGATTGATCCTCGCCTTTACGACCCTGCTGCTGTCTCTGAGCGCCGTGGTGCACGCGAACGCGAAAACTGTCGCCATGCTGCGCGTATTCGGCTATTCGCAGGCAGAATGCCGACGCGCGGTCTTGGGCGGCTACCGTCCCGTGTCCTATGTCGGCTTTGCACTCGGCACACTCTATCAGTATCTCCTGCTCAAGCTCATGGTGACAATCGTTTTTGCGGAGGTAGACGCCATCCCGAACTACAGCTTTGACTTTACCGCCTTTGTGATCTCGCTTGCGGCGTTCCTTGTGTCCTATGAGGCGATGCTGTTCTATTATGGGGAGCGGATCAAAAAGACGCCGCTCAAGAGCGTCATGCAGGAGAACTGATATCTGCCCTTACGGGAAAAAACACAACTCACGCTGTCGGAGCGGATATCATCCACCTGCGTGCAGGCAGTCTGTATTTCAATAAACAGTGAATAACCATTTGATTGCACCCGAAAGGGGCGTGCCGCATCCGTAACGCTCGTTCCTCGCAAACGGCTGCGCTACCACGGGCGCAAGCGTTCTCGCAATCCACACGCGAGAACGCGCCACGATAAACGAAACAGCCAATATAGGGCTCGGACATGTCCGCGCCGACCGCGAAGCGGCAGACTGTATGCATGAACGAGCTTGTACACAATCGGTAGTTCCTATACCGGCTTATGACTGTCCCCGCCCTGCAAAGGGTTCCCTGGCAATGACAAATGAGGTACCTTTTTATGTCATTGCGAGGCGCTTGCGCCGTGGCAATCTTGTGCAGGAACCGTCTTTTATCAGCTTGACAGAGCAGTTCCGGCTTGGTAGATTAAAACAAGCAAAGCACAGGGCTGTGATTTGTGAAGAAACCGTTGCTGAATTGTAGGAAAGGGAGGGTATTGATCATGCAGATCTTGTCATTGCGGGAGCATCCTGCTCGTTTGGAGGAATTTATCGCCTATTTTCAAGCGCATTGGGCGTCGGAGGACAGCATGGCGGTTTATGACGACTGTATGCGAAGCTGCCTAACTGCCGAAAGTCCCCTGCCGCAGTGGTACCTGCTCATGGACGGGGAAAAGATTGCGGGCTGCGCGGGACTGATCACAAACGACTTTATCAGCCGCATGGATCTTTGCCCGTGGCTCTGCGCGCTGTATGTTGAGAAGGCGTATCGCGGTCACGCTTACGGTTCGCTGCTGATCGAGCGCATCAAGGCGGATGCACACCAAGCAGGTTTTGCAAAGGTGTATCTCTGCACAGACCACATCGGTTACTATGAGCACTATGGCTTTGCGTATCTCGGAACAGGCTACCACCCGTGGGGCGAAAGCTCCCGCATGTATTGTGCCTCCACCGAAATCTGACTTTTTTTGAAAATTTAAAAAAAAGTATTGACAAATCATGTCCACATCGTTATAATAATCATGCTCTGTTTGAGATGCCGGTATAGCTCAGCCGGTAGAGCAGCTGATTTGTAATCAGCAGGTCGGGGGTTCGAGTCCGTCTACCGGCTCCACAGTGCTTCTGAAACAGAAAAAACCGCATATGGGGGAATTCCCGAGTGGCCAAAGGGGGCAGACTGTAAATCTGTTAGCAGTGCTTTCGGTGGTTCGAATCCACCTTCCCCCACCAGAAAAAGACCTGATGCGTCAGCATCAGGTTTTTTTCAACGAAATTCGCCTTCGGCGAGTGAAATATTGCTTCGCAATGTGAAAAAGTTACGCTGTGAAATATTTGCTGCGCAAATGTTAAAAGGCGAATTATATTTCATATCGAGCAAAGCGAGATATTTCATAATTCACGACAGTGAATTATTTCACATTTTGCGTCAGCAAAATATTTCACCAAAACTGTTTCCAAACGTACGAAGCTATCTGTCAAAAAATACAAATTCATCTTTTTCGTCCCCCATTGACAGGAAAAAGCACGCGAAAGCGTGCTTTTTCAACGAAATCCACCTCTTGGGTGGGTGAAATACTGCTTCGCAGTGTGATATTCGCCTGCGGCGAGTGATATCGCAGCTCGCGGTGAGTGGATTTCATATCTCTTTCTGCATAAGCAGTAAATCTCACAAGCACCGAAGGTGCCTGAATCAAGCGAAAAGATGCCGCATACAGATGCCAAATTCGTCTTGCCCCATGTGCTGAAGGAACGCACGGCGGGACGAATTGCGGTGTGTACGGTTTCTTAAAACAATTCGTCCTGTCTTTATGCACTTCGTCCCGACTGACTTGATTTTCTATTCAACAGGTATTATATTAGAAATAGGTTTCTGTAGATTCCTACACCGAATTGCCCGGGTCGAGTGAACCGCCCGGAGCAGATGTATTAAACGAGGAGGTACACTATGAAAAAGCGACTACTCAGCATCCTTACTGCCCTGGCGCTGTGTCTGAGCCTGCTGCCGGTGACGGCGCTGGCGGCAAGCGATCCGGGCAAGCTTGTCTTTGACATTTCCGAAGGCAGCGTTATCATCGACGAAGGCACGGAAGCGGGAACCATCAAAGTCACCTACGGTAACGGACAGGTGAAGGACGGTATTTCGCCCGGCGAAACCATCATCGTCACCGGCTCGTTCACGAAGACAGAAGGCGACGAAGCAGCACATCAGCTTGCCGTCAACACATCAGCAAACATCATTGCCCGCGATTTGACGATCGACAACACCGGCTTCGATGGCTGCTGTGTCATGACGGTGGACGGGGTAGCCGCTAACGTCACGCTGTCCCTCGAGGGCGAAAACACCTTCACGGCGGGAATGGGCTCTCCCTGCATCACGGTCGTCAATGACAGTAGGCTGACCATTGCGGGTGACGGCTCCGTAACGGCGCAGGGCGGAGATCTCTATGGCTGCGCCGGTATCAGTGCCTATTGCGGCAACATCATTATCTCCGGCGGCACGGTCAACGCCATCGGCGGCGAAACGGAATTGGACGGTGTTGTGACTCACGCCATCGCGGTCAATTACGGCGACATTACCGTCTCCGGCGGCACGGTCAACGCCATCGGCGGCACGGTGAAAGATGTTCCCAGTGAAAGCACCGGCATTTTTGCCCGTGAAGCTGACATCATCATCTCCGGCGGCACGGTCAATGCCACCGGCGAAGATATGGCAGCCGATGAGAATCGCAGCATCGGTATCAATGCCGAGTCCGGCAGCATCACCATCTCCGGCGGTGAGGTCAATGCCACCGGCGGCGCGCTGACCGGGAATCATTGTTGGAGCTGGGGCATCCATGTCTCTAACAGCGACCTCACAATGTCCAACGGTAAGGTCAATGCCAACGGCGGCAAGGTGACGGGGGAGAATAGCCAAAGCAGCGGCATCTATGTCGGTGGCGATATCGTCATCAATGGCGGTACAGTCGAAGCCGCCGGCGGTGCGGCAACAGGTAAAGATGGCATAAGCAGCGGCATCTATGCCGACGGCGACATCACCGTCTCAGTCACCGCCGATGTCACCGCCCGGGGTGGCGACATTCCCTTAGCTGACAACGCCGGAGACGAAGCGACAGCGATGGTGCGTGAGAGCTACGGCATTTTTGCCCAAGGCGGCGATGTCACGATCAATGGCGGCACACTCGAAGCCGCCGGCGGCAATAACGCCGCCTGGAGTATGGGCATCAACAGCCGGGGAGTAGGAACGGTCACCGTCAACGGCGGCACCCTCAACGCCGCCGGCGGACACGCGAAGTATACAGCAATGCAGAGCTGCGCAGTAAGCTACGGCATTTCCGGCGGTGAACTTACCGTCAACGGCGGCACTGTCACCGTCAACGGCGGCGACGTCTACGGCAATTATCCTGAAAGTCTCGGCGTCACGGTTGGGCAGGTAGCAATCACCGCCGGCGCCGTCAACGCCGAGGGCGGCGCTGCCACCGCGCAGTGGGGCAGTGCTACCAGCTGCGCCATCTCTTCCTCGGAGAAGATTAAGATCAGCGACGGCATTGTCACCGCCGAGGGCGGCAACGCCACCTTCGTCACCGATACGCTGCACGACCCCAGTGATTGCGCAAACAGCTTCGGTATCCGTTCCTGGCGCGCCATCGAAATCAGCGGCGGCACGTTAGAAGCTGCCGGCGGCGCGGCAGACACAGAAAGTAATGGCATAAAAATCCAATACAATTATTACCCGGATTACGGTGAATTCGACGGCGGCTACCTCACCGTTTCCGGCGGCGAAGTGAACGCCACCGGCGGTGCGGCAGACAATAGCCTTGGTATCTGCGCCAGAGTCTATCGCTATGATCTGGACATTTACCTTGCTGTAGAGCCCGGCACCATCGCAATTACCGGCGGCCGTGTGACCGCCCGGACGCTGGCAGGAGAGGGTGCCGAAGTGCGTATGGCTATGAACGCAGCGCCCAGCCTGCCCGATGTCTACTGTTGGCGCACCGCAGAGACTGACGCTTTCACCGCTTCCGACACGCCCTATACCTTCAATTACGCACATACCTATGTGGAGTTCATCGTCGGACATATCATGACCAAGACCGAAGCCAAGGCGGCTACCTGCACCGAAGCAGGCAACAGCGAATACTGGACCTGTTCTGTCTGTGGCAAATATTTCTCCGATAAAGACGGAAAGACCGAAATCGTGAAGGACAGTTGGAAGATCGCTGCCACCGGTCATACTCCCGGCGAATGGGAGCACGACAGCACCGAGCACTGGTGCTGCTGCACCGTTTGCGCAGCCGAGTGCGAGCGGGCGGATCATACATTCAGCGGCGGAACCTGCACCGTGTGCGGCTATACCAAGGTGATGCCTTTTGTGGATGTCCCCAACGATGCTTACTACTTCGATGCTGTTCTGTGGGCAGTGGAAAACGGAATCACCAACGGCACATCCGATACCACGTTCAGCCCCGATGCCTCCTGTACCCGCGCGCAAGCGGTTACCTTCCTGTGGCGCGCTGTCGGATGCCCGAGTCCTAAGAGCAATGCGATGCCCTTCAAGGATGTGGTCAAAGGCAGCTACTACGAGACGGCAGTGCTGTGGGCTGTGGAGAACGGCATCACCAATGGTACCTCCGCTACCACCTTCAGCCCCGATAGTATTTGCAGCCGCGCACAGATCGCTACCTTCCTGTGGCGTTCTCAGGGGATGCCCGATGCCGGTACGACGAATCCCTTCACCGATGTGACTTCCGGGGAATACTATTACGACGCGGTGCTATGGGCCGTGGAGAACGGCATTACCAATGGCACTTCCTCTACCACCTTCAGCCCCAATGAGAACTGCACCCGCGCACAAATCGTGACCTTCCTGTATCGCTGCCTGATGAAATAAGAATTGGATTACGCAAAAAGCATGAGCAGACCTTCGGGTCTGCTTATGTCTTTCTTTTTTCAATAGAGATCGGTCAAAAATCCCTCTGCTTTTGAGCATTCCCCTCCTGTGGGGCAGTCCTTCCCTGTCATTGCGGACCGAGGAACGAGGCGTGGCAATCCAAGGAGGAACTACCGGGTGCGTACAAACCCGTTTGCTTGTACCGGCTGCCGCTTCGCGGTCGGCGCGTCAGGGATGCCGCGCCCTACAGTCATGGGACGCACCCTCGCCGTAGGGGACGGCGTCCTCGACGTCCCGCGTGTAGGAACTACCGTGGGCGTAAAAACGACAGCAAGAGATTGCTGCGTCGGTGCGCTCCTCGAAATGCCACATTGGGACTGCTCTATTGTATCAGAATCCCTGCTTCCCTTTTCTGCCTTTCGCAGGAAAACAAGGGACTCTTATAAAATCTCACGCCCCTCTGCGGTTTCCCGCAGAGGGGCGTGATTTTATTTGGTTTTGTATTTACTGAATCGCTTCGCAGGCATAGGAGCCGCCGAGATAGCGCATGACGATGCACGCAAACTCAGCACGGGTCGCAAAAGCGGTGGGCTTCAGGTTGCCCGCATCGCCCTTGAAGATGCCCTCAGAAACTGCCCATGTCATCGCATCGACCGCATACTCACTGATTTTCGCAGAATCCTTGAAGGCGCTCAGGTCAGCCGTTGTTTGCGGCTTATTCTCATAGCGCCACAGGATCGTAGCAATCTGTTCACGGGTGACATAGCCGTTCGGATCAAACTTGTTAGCCAGCACGCCGAGGACAATGCCGTTATCCTGCGCCCAAGCAATCGCGTCGGAGTACCACTGGCCTTCCGGAACATCCGTAAAGCTGGACGGACCGGTAACAGCGGGGCTGCCTGCCATACGGTACAGAACAGTGACCATCATTGCACGAGTCATCGTACCATTCGGATCAAACTTGCCGCCGCCAATGCCGCTCATGAGTCCCTCAGAAACGGCATAATCAACCGCCTCGTGATACCAGACATCATTGCAGTCAGAGAAGTCATCAAAGCGGCATTCGGGTGCGACAGGCGCGGGAGGCTCAGGTGCCTTCATCGTCGTGGTGTAGTATTCTGCCTCGAACTCGCTATCCGCGCACTTATACAGCCACAGGGAGAAAATATCCCTCGGGTAGATATTCAGCCCGAAGAAGCTGAAGTACGGCCGGCTGTTGTCATAGATCGCAAACTCAGAAGCTTCGTCATCATAGGTCAGGAGCATATCCGGCTCAGCAGCGTTGAAGACTGTAGAGGCAAGCGAACTATTCTGATCGGCGGAAACTCTCCACATTGCCATCTCAGAAACCTCGTCAACCATGGCAATCTCGCCGTCTACCAGTGCGAGGTATTTGCCCGTCGCAACATTCTTAATGGTGTAGTTCTTGCCGTTGACCTTTTCAAAGGTAAAGCGGAAGCCCTCTGCATTGGTATAGAATTCAACATCCCAGTCGCCGATTTCCGCATCGTCCAATGCAGCTACGTCAACCTTCTCGCAGTCCTTGCCGAGCGCATAGGGATTCGAAGTGTCAAAGCTGTCGTCCACATAGTCCAAGCCAACGATTGCCCAGTCGCCGGAGTAATCCTTCTCCTGCGCTGCGTAGTAGTTGGTCTTCTCCAGTTGGACTTCCTCGCCGACTGCATAGAGGGCGTAGAAGGTTTCGTCACCCTTCACAAGCAGCTCATCGTCCTCGAAGTACATGCCGTCAACGCCCCGGATCTCCTCTTCGGTGATCTTGTCGGCCTCAGTGCGCGTCCAGAGCAGGAAGTCATAGCCCTCATACTCCTCATCGCAACCCGGGAACGTGAAGAACTCACCGGTCTTCACCGCATAGTCCGTTTCGCCTGCCGGCGTGACGAGCGTCACAGTTGCGTCCTTATCGGTTTCGAAAAGGTAGGTCGCAACTTCATTTTCGTTGGTCGCATAGTCGATCGCGGTCACAATGATCTCTTCAAAGCCATCCTCAATGAGCCCGCTGACATCGAAGGTTGCCGTGAAGGATTCGCCTGCCTTATCGGAGGAGAAGCTTGCGGCATCATAGATATCCGAGTAGTAGATATCGGTCAGGTAAATGCCCTGTAAGTACTGTGCGTCGGAAGCAGTGACCGTCAGCGTCTCCGTCTCAGCGTCAAATACCACATCCTCGATCACGGGAGCGGTGCTGTCAACCATCACGTCAAAGCTCCAAACGTCTTCGACAAAGGTGCCATCTGCCTCGGGATCGTTGGAATACGGCAGAACAGCGTCAAACTGCACATGGGCAACCGTGCCGGTGGGCAGATACTCGCCGTCCGCATTTGTGCCATCCCATACGAAGATGCCAAAAGCAGTCCAATCATTCGCGTCGGTGTCAAAGGCAGCCTTCGGCAGATACTCAGTATCGTCCACATAGTAGACCTCACCGGTCTCTGCGTCCGTGACGGTCATGATCAGATGTCTTGCGTTACGGAGCTGGTAGGGCTGCAGGGCAAAGGAATCCGTCCAGTAATAGGTGCCGTCAGACTCCGGCGTGGTGATCGTCATGTGCTCTTCATAGAAGGGCTCATAATCGAAGATGTTGCCGCCGAGGCAGTAAAGTGTAGAATACTCCGTGGTATCAAAGGAATAGCCCATGTTCGGACTGGTGTAGTAGTCGAGGAAATCAAAGCCGGAATAACCGCAATCGGCATAGGTGTTTCCTTCCTCATCTGCCGGAGTGGTAGAAGCAAGGTAGTCCATCTCGAGGAAATCGCGGAAATCCGTTTCCTCCAGCACGGGAGCCTGCGTCCAGTCGCCGTAGAAGCCGAGGAAGGTCGCGTGGTTGGAATAGTAAACAGTGCCTTCCTCCGTATCCAAATTGTGGAAGACCACATAGCCTTCAATATAGGTGCCGTTTTCAAAGGTCTCATCAAGGTAAGCCTTTGCGTCCTCGTCCAGCGTGATCGTCACGTTCACAGTGACGGATTCACCTTCGGCGAGATCAAACCCGGTGACTTCTTCGCCGTCGATCGTATAAGTAACGGTCGCAAAGCCCTCGTCAACCGCATAGAGGAACTCAGAGGTCAGCGTATTTGCAAGAATCGAATAGACCTCGGGCTTTGCAGAAATATCGGCGATATAGTCGATCATGACATAGGTCTCAAAATCGCCGTAGTGGGCATCATAGTAGCCCTCGTTGACAAGGGTGACATCGAAGCTGTAAACGCCGGTCTTCTCGGGATCGTCGCCCAGCTCCTTGAGCGGGTCAATAATAAAGCCGGATGCGTAGTAGGTGTCGATTGCCTCGCTGGCGCTTGCAAGGCCCGCGCCCTGCTTGCGGGGGGAATACGGATAATCATATTCATCCGTCAGGATCGTCGCACTGCTCTCCAAAAGCGCCTTTGCACGCTCTGCGCGCTGCTGCTTGCCGAGGGAGTTCCACTCATCGTTGACGCTGTCATAGACATAGCCTTCTTCTTCAAGGAACGTCATAACATTGGAGAAGGTGCCGGCCATGTTCGGAGCAGCCATCGAGGTACCGCTGTAGACATCGTAATCGCTGTCTCCCGTATTGACAGAGGAGTAGATCATGCCGCCGAAGGAGGAGATCGCCGGATCGAGCGTCAGCGTCGGGCTGGTGCCCCAGTTGGAGAAGTCGCTCATCAGGAATTTGTTTTCATTCATAATGTACTCTCTCTCCGCTGAGCTCGTGATTGTCGTCGTTTCGGCATTCAGGAAGCTCTCTGCCGCACTCTGCGGGACAGCGATGGCAGGAATGGCAAACGGATCGAGCATCATGCTGATCGAGCCGGACTGGTTGTTCACGACGATGCAGCCGATTGCGCCCGCAGCCGCAGCGTTATCGACCTTTTCCTGGAAGGAGAGCTCGCCGCGCTGCACGACAGCGATCTTACCGGTTACGTCAACAGCCTCGAAATCCTCGGGTGCACCAAGTGCGATGCCACCCTCGCCATCGGGCACAACAACAAACTCCGTCTCTTTGCCGCTGAAGGTATCAAGCCACAGACCCTTCGGGGTCACATCGCCGATGGAGGAATCCGTATAGCCAAAGGTTTCCTCGCCAATGGCGATCACATAGGAGGGATACGCAACGTTTTCCACGGAGCCAACGGATACGTTGCCTTCGTAAGTAGCAGGACTGCCAACCGTACCGTAGTCGGGATACTCCGGTCCGATATAGCCGAGAGAAGAATATTCCGCCATGGAATACTCGTTGCCTGCGGCAACACTGAGAATGATGCCGGCCTTTTCCATGCGCTTATAGATATTGCCAAACACCTCAGTCTCCAGCTCGGCGTCGTAGGTGAAGCCGTTCTGCGAGCCGATGGACATGTTGACAACATCAACGCCAAGGCGGTAGGCATCTTCCAAAGCATAGAAGTAGATGTCGGAGGATGTGCCGGGCTCATCATCATGGAAGATCTTCATCGCAAGGATCTGCGCTGCGGGAGAAGCACCCATGAAGGTGATCGCGCCCTCTTCCTTATCGGCGGCAAGGCCTGCGGCAATGCCGGCGACATGTGTGCCGTGGCCGTTGTGGTCGGTAACATCGGCATCTTGATCGGCATAGTCGTAAGCAAACGGAACCTTCGCGTTGATGTACTTGCCGGGTGCAACTGCCATGCCAATGTCATCCTCGGTCAGAGTGCCGGTCTCAGCGCAGAAACCGAGCACATCCTGAAACGCCTCATGCGTGGTAAGCAGACCGGTGTCGAGCACCGCGATCACCATGCCGCTGCCGTCATAGCCGGATTCCACCGCTTCGTAGTTGCCGGTGAAATAGCCGGAAATCATGACCTTCTGGTCAGCGGTTTCGAGGACGGGCGTGTCATAGTGGTTCGCAATGTAGACAGCCGCAACACCGTCGATGGCAGCAATCTTCTCCAAATCGCCGTAGGCGACATCGCAGGAGAAGCCGTTGAGCAAGGCCGTGTACTCATAAGCGAGCTTATAGTTGATGCCGCTCATCGCAGCCTTGACCGCCTTATGCTCACTGTGCAGCTTTGCGCGCTGCTCGGCAGCCTTCGTGCTTCCTCTGGTTGCGACATCCGCTTCGGGAGCGCCTTCCAGCACGATGATCGCGCGGACAGTCTCATCCTCGCCGTACTGATAAGCATTCTTCGAAACGAATTTAGGGCTTTTGAAGCCCTTCAGACTTTTCGCCGTCGGTTCATTCTTGCCGCCAAGCTCACTGATGGGGGTCTTTGCGGTGTTATCGACTGCGGTATCGCTCTTTGCCGCAAACGCAGTGCCGACACACGAAATGACCATTACCAGAACGAGCAGCATTGCAAGAACGCTCTTGAACTGTTTCATTTTTTGTCTCCTTTTCATTAAAATTTGAGATTTCGCAGGGCTTTCACTGCCTATCCCGCGACAGTGAAAAGTATATAATTATACCTATGAATATCTTAGCAAATTTTATAGGAAATGGCAATAAAAAACTTGCGGGAAATTTGCTGTAATTTCAAACTTCCGCAAGTTTATTTTTAGTGAAATCTACAACAGCCGTGAAAGAATATGCAGATTCTATGATTTGCATGCGCTTCCTTTCCGTGTGCAGTTCCTTGATTCACTCATTCCGGTTCCTTTCGGACATATCGGATATATTCGGGCTGTGCTGTGCGTTCCGCCGTTTCACGCATGAAAGTATACGCCGCATCGCGTAAGCGATGGCGTTCTTTACGGTTCGGCGCCGTCGGATCAGAGAAAATGGGTCTGCCGATCTGCACCGTGATGCAAGGAGGCAGCCGTTTCAACAGCCGCCGTTCCCGATAGGTCACAACATAGGGCACAACCGGCGCGCCGCAATCGGCGGGGTAGGCAAACGAGCCGGCTCGAAAGGGACGGATGTGCGTATAGTAGGGCCAGATATGCGCTTCGGGGTAGATGCAGACCGCAGCACCTTGCGAGATGCGCGTTTTCAAAACCTCGGAAAAACGCTGCAAGCCCTTTGTCTCGTCCGGGAGGGGGATTGCACCGAGCATCTGCACGATATTGCGCAGACCCGGAATGGACACCGCGCTCGCACTCGTCACGATGTATGTCTTGCGCGGAAAGCTCACAAGCGACGGGAGGAATGCATCCATCGCGTGCTGTGTGTGATTGGCATAGAGAAAATAGCCGTCCTTTAATCCGCGCAGTTGTTTTTTCCCTTTGATACGCAGACCGTAGAAAAGCTTGCCATACAGAAAGACAATCGGCGTAACGATCCCGCGATAAAGGAACGCCGCAGCCGCCCGCCAAAGCGGATTCCTGTGGATATAGGGGAAATCCGCGCGCAAGGGCTTTTTCTCCATGTCCTTTGTCGCGGCAAAATCATCGTTCAGCTCATCGGAATAATAGTAGGTCTTACGAGGCTTCATGCCGGTTCTCCACCGTTTCCAAAATCATCCGCTCCATTTCGTCCATACAATGCCCCTGCTCAAATCTCTGCGCATATCCAAGATAACGCGCACGGCAGGCATTTCGCCGCGCGGGATCACTGAGCCAATAGTCCATCCGCTCCGCCAGCGCAGCCGGATCATTGAAATGAAACAGATTCTCCTCCGTCAGCGCGAAAAACCTTGTTGCGCTGCGCGGCGAATCGGCGATCACGGGGACCAAGCCGCAGGCAATTGCTTCCAAGCAGGAGATCGCCTCGATCTCGATCTCCGCCGGATGGACATACAGGTCGGCAGAATTGATGAGATTTACCAGCTCCGTCCGTGTGAAAAAACGCATGATCGGCGGGTTTTTCAGCCGTTTCGCGGCATATTCGCGGAGCGTCTTCTCCTGCGGGCCGCTTCCGGCAAAGACAAGCTGGATGCGGTCGGCATATTTGGATTGCGCCGCGCCGTCAATCAGCACCTTGTGCGATTTTTCCTTGCTGTAGCGCCCGATAAAAAGGATCACGAATTTATCATGAAACGCGCTCGGCTTCTCTGCGGGCGCAGGTCGAAAAACGGCATTCACACCGTTGGATATGACCCGCCCGTTTGTCGCATGTCCCACAGCAGTCTCATAGGTGTCTCGAATGAACTGCGTCGGATAGTGAATGCAATCGACATAGCGATAGACGAAGCGGTCGAAAAAACGGTAAACGCCGCGATTAAAGCGCTTGGCATTCATCAAAAAAATGTGGTTGGTAAAATTTTCGGCTTGGCAATGAAAGCCCGCCGTCACGGGAATTCCCTTTTCCACGGCAAGCTTTGCCGCCATATGAGAGGCAAAAAAAGGCACGAGGAGATGCACCGCGTCCGCACCGTCGAGCGCTTGTTCCAGCGTCGCACGGTTCGGTTTTGCAATGGTCACACCGTTTTTTCGCACATAACCGTTCAAGGGGCCGACGGAGACGGTCGGGATAATGTAATATCCCTCCTGCTCCTGCCGCGCCTGATCCGGGCAGACCACACGCACCTCATGTCCCTTCTCCTTGAGCGAACGAATGAGATTCATTGCCGCAACCGTCGTGCCGTTGTTCTCTTCACCTAAAACATCACATACAACTACAATTCTCATACTTTTCTCCAGTTTTTATACTTTTCCGCAAAAGGCTATCGAAAATTCCCTATCTTTTCCGATGATCTGACAGTTATTCCATACTATACCCGATCCCTTGCCACGCGTCAATAGACAAAGCGACGCATTTGTCAAAAAAACACAGGGATGCCGTCGTTGTCTGCGCAGCAGCATCGGAGGAGGAGAGATTACCGCGCCGCTCATCGCGATCCGCACACGATAAGGGAAACAGCCTCTGTAGGGCGGGATCGTTTTTGGGGGAAGTGTGAGATTGCCACGGCGCGGAGCGTCTCGCAATGACGTAGAGGGGAAATTGGCACGCAGTCGATAGTTCCTACCAGCGATGAGGACATGTACCCGCCCTACAGAGGCAGAACGCAAAAGGCTGCCGCATTGCTGCGGCAGCCTTTGAAATAGGTAATTTACTGATTCGATTAAGCCTCTTGCAGTTTTACAAATCGAGCGATAATCGCAGCAAACTGTGCGCGGGTCGCGTTGCTCTGCGGCACGATCTTGCCGTCGGAGCCGTTGATGATGCCGTTGTCAACGCACCATGTGATGGCGTCCTTCGCCCAAGCGGAGACGGAAGCTCTGTCCGGGAACTTGCTGAGGTCGCCCTTCGGGGTGACATCAACGCCCTTATACTTCGCGTATCTGACCAGCATGACCGCCATTTCCTCGCGGGAGATCTTCTGGTCGGGACGGAAGGTGTTATCCTCGTAGCCGTTGACAATGCCGGTGCTCTGTGCCCATGCAACAGCCTCGGTGTACCATTCGCCCTCTGCGACATCCTTGAAATCCGCCTTCTCGGTAGCTTCAGGCTTGCCGTCGAGACGATAGAGAACCGTTGCCGCCATAGCGCGGGTCAAGGTCGTGTTCGGTTCGAAGGTGCTGTAAGAGGTGCCGATGAGCAGTCCGTTGTTCACCGCGAACATAACATCGTTATAGAACCAATCGGATTCCTTCACATCGTTAAACAGCAAGTCCGTGTGGACGCTGTCGTCGAGGATCTTAATCTCTCTGCGGTCGCGGACACGCAGACGGGAGAAGATCGCGCTGGTAGCGCTGGTTTCGTCAACGTCGCGGGAGCCGATGCCAACACCGGAAACGATCATGCCGACCTGCAGATCATCCAGACCGGTATAGTCCTTCATGATGTAGCCGTTGATGAACAGGCAGGCAACGCCGGCAGCGTCGCGAACATAGATCTTGTCAATTACGCCCTCGGTCTTATGGATCTCGGTGACGATACCCTTGACCTTCATCAGGTTGCCGATGGTCGCATCGGACATTGCGGTCTTGCAATCCACTTCCTTCGGCTGAACATTGTAGAGCTCGTCGGAAATCACGCGGATGTAGCCGTTGTAGTCCGGGCTGAGGTTCAGCTCAACTTCACCGCAATAGAAGGTGACGCCGCCGTGGGCCTCAACATTCATGCCGACCGCATAGTTGCCGGCGACCGGGAAGACGTTGATGCCGTTGCCGTTCTTATCCTGCATGTAGATGCAGTCAAAGAAAGCGGTATCCTGATCGTAGCCGGACGCGTTGGAGGTGACATAGCCCTCAATGGTGTAGATGCCGGAGTCCTGCTTCTTGACGGTGCTGATTGGGCTGACCTTCGCTTCGTTCGCGCCGGTGATCTCGCGCAGGATGTTCAGGACAATGTACTTGTTGGCGTAGTTCTGATCGTCCTTAATATCGTAGTTGGAGAAGAAGGTGCAGCCGGAGACAATCAGCCAGCCGCCGCCGGACAGCTCTTCGTAGGTCATGATGTTGACCTGACCCATTTCTGCCGTGACGGTATCTCCGCCGTACTGCGGGATATAGGTCGAGCCATCGAAATCATTCGTGTAGCTTGCGCCCCAAGTGGTCTGATAGCCGTCGACCAGCGTGGTAACCTTATCCTCCGCGCCCTCGTTGATGAGGACAGGCGCGGCGTTATAGAGCTGGAAGCCGGTGGAGTTATCGGTCGCAGGCACCGTACCGAACGCATTGGAAGCGGTATAAGCGCCCTTCGTGAAGCGATGCGTCAGGTTGAAGTTCTCCTTGCCGGAGAAGTAGATACGGTAAGCCTCATTCGCCTTCAGATCATTATCAACGATAATGCCGTTGGCAACGCGGACATTCGCGTTGATCGCTTCAAGGAGTGTGTTCGTCAGCGCGGCACAGTTCATCTCACCGGTCGGGCTCTTACGGTCGGACTTGGAGGTGATGATGAGGTTACCACCGCGTGCCGCATACTTCTGCAGCGCGTCGATTTCCTTTTCCGTATAGGCAGACGGCTCAAGGTTGCCGGTGTCAAACGGAACAGTCAGAATAACCATCTTATAGTGCTTGAGGTTTTCGTAGGTGAATTTGTCCTTCTGGATGAATTCCGCCTGCACGCCGTTATCCGCGCAATACTGGATGAAGTTGCCCATATTGTCGGAGTAGCCGCCGGAGACATAGAAGTTGCCGTGGCCGTAGTCGATACCGACCTTGACCAGCTCGTCTGCCTGATAGACCTTCTGCTCCATGGAGGCGCGGCACTTGAATTCCTTGTCCTTATAGGTGCCGTAGAAAACAACCTTCAGCTCCTGCGTGCCGGAAACGGTGCGGATGTACTCGATGTCAAACGTCTTGGATTCGCCGGGCTTCACAACGGAGGTATCCGTGAGGGTCTTCACAACGGTTTCCTTGCCGTCCGCAACAAGCGTCAGCTCGACCTTGCTCAGCGTGTAGTCAGCATCGGCAGCATTGTCGACGGTAACGGTAATCGTTTCAGCCTGACCGACCACACACAGAGCGGCATCGGTCTCGATGTTCGCAGTGATGGGCGTCGCAACGCCGACCCAGACAGGTGCGGTCACGGCGATGTCGCCGTCAGCCTGCGTGACCTTGATATAGTAGTAAGCGTCGGTGTTGGGGATCGTGGTCTTCAGCTCATAGGTGGAGCCCGCCGCGTCGAAGGACTTCAGCGTGATGCCGTTTTCGCCGATGATCTCGATCTTGCCGAGCTTTTCGCCGTCGGGATCGGAAATGCTGGCGACGATGTTAACCTCCTTGACCTCGGTGTCGCCGATGTCAATGATGGAGCCCATGATCTCGTCGTTCAGGTAGTAGTAAATGCGGAGGTTCTGATCCTCGGTCGCGTAAACGCGGCGCTGGGACATTGCCTCGTAAAGACCGGCTTCGGTGAAGTCGTCGGTGAGGATAACGTCGCGGCAGGTGTTGGCGTTGCCCCACTTGCCCTTGTGGTTATCCTGATTGTTGGTGGGCGCGACATGCCAGCCCTTGGCAAGGCACTTGTCATACTCGGAGTAGCTCGGCCAGTAGGAGCTGCCGCCGACCTGACCTTCGCCGTTGCCGACCTCGATGAGGTTGATGACGGTGTCACGCGTGGGGTTATAGCCCGCATAGGTGTCGAAGGTGCCGAAGGTGGTGCCGGGGTGGTTGAGCTGGGAGACAACAGGCGCGTCCGCAATGTACTTGGTCTGCACACCCTCAGCGACCGCCTTGCCGTCAACATCAAGGCCCTTGTTCGCATTGACCATCAGGTCGTTATACAGGTGCATGCCTGCATAGCCGGTCTTGTTGTTCAAGGAGCTGTTGTTACGGGAAATAGGACCGTAGGTATTGAAGGAGTTGGTATGGCCGGGACCGCCGGACCATGTCATCTCGTAGCCGTAAGCCGCGACGAAATCGGTGCTCTTGGCGTCATACTCTGCAGCGGTCTGCTTTGCCTCTTCCCACTTGGTGATGCTGCCGCTCTTGGTGAGGCTGGACAGATCATAGTAGCTGGAGGTGGTGGCGGTGGAGGTGGTATCGAAGTAGTTGGAGTGGTCGGTCACGATAAGGAAATCCACATCCTTCTGCTTCATGGCGTACTCATAAGCGTCCTCCAACTGACCCGCGCCGTCGGAATATTCCGCGGTATGGGAGTGGATCTGACCGAAGTACAGGCTCATGCCAGCTTCGCCGACGAAGAAGGACCAAGTCATCTCCGCCTTCTTGCCGTCGGTACGGGTGACGGTAACAGCGACAGTGTGACGGTCGTCCGTCATGTTCGCCGTGGGCTTGTAGGAGATCTTATTGCCGGAGACGGTCGGCTTCACCGCGACCTCGTCAACGGTCATCGTGACGGTCGGATTCGTGCCGCAGTTGGCAAGATTCACAACGATCTCGGGTTTCTTTTCGTTGCCCGTCGCGGAGTTGGACAGCGGGGAGACGGAGACGATCAGCGGCTCGTCCTTGATCTCCACGGTCTTTTCCGCAGAATAGGTCATACCATACTCATTCTTTGCCGTGCCTTTGAGGGTAAGAGAGGTCTTGCCCGCGAGGTCGGCATTGGGAACGGTATAGGTATAGGTGTAACCATCGACAGCGCTCGGTGCAACGGTCTTTGCCGTGCCGCCGTTGACCGTATAGGTCATGGTCATGTCGGTAACCTTTGCCAGCTCATCGAGCTTGGCGGTGAACTCGTAGTCCACGCCGATGAAGGCGTTCTCCGCCTGAATGGACATCTTCGGGTTGAGGACATAGCCGAGTCCGAGCTTGTCTTCGACCTTGTGGAACTGCATGGCAAAGAGCTGCAAGCTTCCGTTGTAGGTCCAGCCGCTGAAGGAGTCGCTGAAGAACTCAATGCAAACCTTGCTGGAGCCCCACTTTGCGGTCTTATTATAGATAATATAGCCGCCGGTGCACTGCTCGAGCGTCCACTTGCTGTAGTCGCTCTCCTCCGTGTCAAAATAGAGGCACTCCGCGTTGGTAGTTTTGCCGTTCTCGTCGGTCTCGTTCGGAGAGGTACGGAGGTATCTGCCTTGATTTTCAAAGGTATAGTAGGTGCCGTCAAAGTGGACGGTGAAGATCAGCGCACCGTTGCCTGCCTCCAGACCGGTGTCGGTCAGCTCGGAGGGCGCAGTGAGCAGGCTGGGCGCGGTCTGATCGTCGGACTGCGCACCAAAGCAAGCGCCGCCGTAAGCGTTGTAGATCACGACCTTGTCGCCGTCGTTAGGCTTTTCGCCTGCTTCAGGCTTCTTGCCGATATAGCCGTCACCGTCGTCGTCGATAGAGGCATCAACGGAATAGAACTTCATCGTAAAGATATCGGGGTTCTCCGCAGCAAAGCCGTAGGGGCTGAACGCACTGTTGTAGACCTCGATACAGGCGGGGTTCGTTTGATAGAAGAAATCGGTGTTGGCGATACGGAAGCCGTCGCCGAGCGCCTCGATCTTCCACTTCGAACCCTTGGACGGGGCATCCGCCAGCTTCGCTGCGCTGGTGGAGGTAGCGGTATAGTACTTGCCGCCGCAGGTCAGGTAATAGGTGCCGTCGCCGTTGTTGACCAGATAGAACAGGCCGGAGCCCGCCTTGATCTTCAGGGACGCATCCTCTTCATTGGTAACTGCGGCATAGCCGGGGGTCTTGCCGTTGTTCACTTCGGAGCCCATGATCGTGCCCGCAGCGGGGGCATAAATGACGAAGGGCTTTCCTGCTTCGGGAATGCCGCTGATCGGCGTTGCGGGGTATTCTTCCGCAGCAGCCAGCGTTCCCATAGGCAGCATTGCGAGAATCATCACCGCGACGATCAGCGCGGAAATCACTCTCTTGAACTGCTTTCTCATAGTTTTTCCTCCTTATCAATTGCAGGTATGTCTCCCGCGTCCGCGAACAACGCGCAGAGATACCTATAGTGATACTCAGATCATAACACATTTTGCACTGAATTGCCATAGCAAAAACGGTTCTTGTTTTCTGTTTTTGGATTTTTGTGGAGAATCACAAAACCGTTTCGAAAAAGTCCTTTATTCTATCCTGTTACGGTTACACTTTTTCTTAAAACCCTCAGTATTTTCAGTCATTTCCGCACTTTTGTCTATTTTGCTGTCATCCCGGATAGAACCGCTTCTTCTTGACAGATTCCACGTACTTCTTTATAATGTAAGAAACAAGCATTGCACCTTGCAAGAGCCGATAGATCGTTCCGCTTTTGCAATCACTCTGCTCAGAAAGCTTAAGGAGGCGTCCCATGAAATACAAAAAACCGCTTTGGTTCACCGTAGCTATCGTCGGTGCGGCGAGCGGTCTGCTCGCACTCGCGGCGCTGATCGTCAGCATCCTGCGCGGCACACTCCTCGTTATTCCTGCCGCAACGCTCGCATTCGCGACAGTCGGAGGCGGCATTATGGTCTTTCTCGCACTGCGCTCTCTCCGTTCTCTTCCGCAGGAGAGCGAAGCAGGCGGTACCAAAAAGCTGCGCGAGCAAGCGCTTGCCGCGCAAAACGAGCTGCGCGCGCGCGTAGACCGCAGCTTTTCCCAAAGCCTTTCGATCTTTATCCTGCTCCTCTCCGCCGTCGTTTTCCTGTTTGCCTACGGCAGGGCGCAGAAAGTCGAATCCATTCCGCAGTCCTCCGTTCATACAGGCACCTTCTATGAAAAGGCAGAGGTCATTTCGATCGACGGTGGTGTCTATCAAGGTCAGCAGGCGGTCGAAGACGTCCCTGTCGGCAAGCAGGTCGTCACCGTGGAGCTGAAAAGCGGCGATTTCGCGGGCGAGCGCTATCAGCTTGATAATAATCTCAGCTACCTCTACGGCACAGTGCTGGAGGTCGGCGACAATGTGACCGTTACTTACAGCATGATCGACGGCGCGATCGACGGCATTGAATTGCAGGATTACGACCGCACGACGCCGCTGCTATGGGTCGTGTTGTTATTCCTCGTGATTACCGTGCTCGTCGGCGGAAAGGTCGGCGCAAAGTCTCTGCTTGGGCTTGCGCTGACGATACTGTGCGTTTTCACGATCCTGATCCCCCTGCTTTTGGGCGGCGCGCCCACGCTCCCGACCATTCTTGGGCTGTGCGCCTTTGTCACCGTGGTCGAGTTCGTGATTCTCGGCGGCGTCAACCGAAAAACCGTCTGTGCGATCCTCGGCACGATCTCAGGCGTAGCGTTTGCCATGCTGTTCGGTCAGCTTGCCTGCAAGCTCCTGCGCGTCAACGGTTTCTTGATGTATTCCGCCGAGCCGCATATTGAGGCGCTCTTACAGATCAAGCAAGGGCAGTCGCCGCTTTCGTCGCTGCAAATCGGCGATCTGCTTGTCGGCGGCATTTTGATCGCCGCTCTCGGCGCAGTCAACGACGTTGCGATGAGCATCAGCTCCGCAATGAACGAGCTAATCGCGGTCAACCCGGAGCTTTCCCGCAAGGAGCTGCTCAAATCCGGCATGAACATCGGGCGCGACATGGTCGGCACCATGACAAACACCCTCATTCTCGCGCTTGTCGGCAGCAGCTTGGTGCTGATGATCTACCTTGCCTCGCTGGAGCCATCGTTCCGCCAACTGATGAGTTCGACCTTCTTCTCCGTCGAAATGGTGCAGGCACTGGCAAGCTCCGCCGGCGTAATCCTCGCTGTCCCGCTATCGGTCGTCATCGGCATGGTTCTTTTCGGAAAACATAAAAAGAAGGCATAACCGCAAGCGCCGCCCATGTACAGGTTACTGTACATGGGCGGCGCTATGATTTGCACTCCCCTGTAGCGTGCGGCATCCCTGACGCGCTTCTGTAGGGGTGCAGTGAATAGAGAATAGTGAAAAGCGAAAAGCGTCGTAGCGCTCCGCGCGGATTCCAATGTCGGGTGCGGACATGTCCCCAGCGTCCGCGAAGCGGCAGACGGTACGGACGAACAGATTTGTACGCACTCGATAGTTCCTGCACGCGGGCGGATACTATGTTTGGTGCAGTAAGATGGTTTACAGATTGTGCAAGAACATGGTTTACAGTTTTGTGATATAATCAAGGCAAAAAACGGGAGGAAACCGGCATGCCTTGGGAAGAAAGGACTGCAAACCAAATGAGAAAAGAATTTGTA
>JAQXWB010000027.1 GCA_029225225.1 Bacillota bacterium
GCAAGCGATGCGGTGCAGTGGGCGGTAGCCGAGAAGATCATCAACGGCTCGGATGGCAAGCTCCTGCCGCAAGGCAACGCAACCCGTGCGCAGGTCGCAACGATTCTCTATCGTTCGATGGATCTGATTACCAAATAAAGCGTAGAAATACAACGACCACCCTGAGATAGAAAACTCAGGGTGGTCGCTTTGCAGATAGGGGACAGTCATAAGTCGTGTGTAGTACAAAGAAAGTGCATAGATTGCCACGGCGCAAGCGCCTCGCAATGACAGATAGGGAAGCATTCCCGTGTCATTGCGAGCCGAGGAACGAGGCGTGGCAATCTCGTGCAGGAACAACCGGCTACGTGCAAATTTGTTCATCTGTGTACCATCTGCCGCTAACGCGGACGGCACGCCGAGTCGTCGTGCCCTACGCCGAGTGCTGTTGATCTTAAAAGCAAACATCCTTAAAGCAAAATTTTAGATATAACAGCCCATTACAACAAAGTCGCGCCCTACGGATGCAAAACAATACAAAAATAGCCGCCGATGGGAGCGTTTGCTCTTAACGGCGGCGTTTTCTATGTCAATTTCTGCGAAGATCATCAATCAATAGGGCGAGATGACCGGCGGTTTTGGAATCCAAGCCTCTCATGTCAATGCGCAGACAGTCCTCGCGCCCAAGTAAATAGTCCGTGGTCACACAGAACAGATCAGCCAAACGGAGCAGCATTTCAATCGAGGGCTGAATGTTGTCGTTCTCCCAGTTGGAGACCGCCTGCTTCGATACGCCTAACCGCTCCGCTAATGCCACCTGACTGTACCCTTGCGCCAACCGCAGCTCCCGAATCCGTTTGTTGAGCATATTTCTCACCTTTGTCCAAGATTTCAATACTATTATCCACGATATATTGACAACATTAAAATACTTTGGTATATTTATTTTTGACATTGTGAAAATCGAGAAAAAATAACAGAAGCATTCGCGCATTTTCAGTTGTAAAACCGATTTTCCCGTGTTATACTGTACTTGCGACACAACTCCATATTCGAATGCCTCAAGCATGCGTTATTTACTATTTGGTAAAAACGCAGGCTCTTTTCCGCATGCTTGGGCATGAACGGAGTTGTGTCGCAGCAATCGGAGCTGTGCGTTTTTCGGTGCGCGGCTTCGGCTGCGCACTTTTTTGTTATGGAGGTGATGGTGTTATTGAGAGCCTTTTTCTTTGGATAGTCTGTGCCGCTGTGCTTGTGATCGTAGAGCTGATCGGAGCTTATCTGATAATGCGGAAGGATTCGGGTATTCCTTTTTCTTACAGACCGTTATGCTGGCTCATTTTTGTTCTGCCGTTTGCAATGGGCGGATTCTACTCCTTCCTGTGTTTCCCAATCAGCGCGTTTCTCCTGATTTGCCTGCTGCGCAGTATGCATCAACAAAAGCGGTTGCTCATTAGCGTCAGTATCTGCGTGATTGGTCTTACTCTAATGTTAGTTTCCACAGTTTTTTCTCCGCTGTGGGCGGTGGATAAGGGAACAGCGGTATTCGGTATTCTGAGAATCCTTCCGATTTTTCTTTTCTATCTGAATATTATGCAAGACAAGGCGTGCAGTGGGACGGTTCTGCTCCGGTATGTTCCTGCATCTGCGGTACTCATGACACTCCTGAGCGTTTTGCTTGCGCAGATTCCGGCGTGCCAAGGATCTGTGCTGGTCGCAGGTCGTTTGGCAGGCTTTTTTGGATATCCTAATACATTTTCGCTCTTTTTGCTGCTTGCTTTCCTGCTTACGGCAATGCAGCGGAAGGGTGCGCTGCGGCTGGTTTATTGCGGCGTTTTATCCATTGGCATTGCCATGAGCGGAAGCAGAACAACCTTTGTCCTGTTCGCTGTCTTTTTCGCTGCATTGATTCTTTGGAAGGGAAGAGCAGACAAAAAGGGGTATCTCACGATTCTCGCTGCTGTGGTGTGTTGCACTCTGCTGGCATACTTTCTCTCGCATTGGAGTGAGGGAAACGGCACGGCACGACTGTTGACGATTTCTCCGAAATCCAGCACCTTTTTGGGCCGTCTGTTATACGCAAAGGATGGAATCGTTCAGTCCATCTATCATCCGTTAGGAATGGGCTATGGTGGCTTCCGCGCAGCGCAAGGAAGCTTTCAAACGGCATATTATACGGTTTCCTTTGTCCACAACAGTCTGCTGCAGTTGTTTTTGGATTATGGCTGGATACCTGCAGGGCTGATCCTCTTTGCCGTGCTTTCCAGTGTGTTCTCAAAGAAGACAGAGGGCAATAGTCGCATCCTGATCCTTGCAGTTTTATGCCATGGTCTGCTTGATTTTGATGGGGAATTCTTGTCCATTTGGTTCCTTCTTTTGCCGCTTCTTCCTCAGCGTGAGAACAAGACTCTTGTAATTCACAAGACGTATATAATTGCGATTGCTTTGTGCTTATGTGTCTGCGTTAGCGCATGGCTCAGTGCAGGGGATTTACTGCATATCGTCGGTGCCGAAGAGCTTTGCCGCTCAATCGTACCGTTTTACACGGCGGCGTTGGAGCATCGTTTGACGGAAATCTCACAGCCGGAAGAACTGGAAACAACGGCTGACCAGATTCTGAAGCTGAACCGCTATTCCTCCATTGCGCACAGTGCGAGGGCAAACGCGGCTTTAGCCAAAGGCGATGTTTTAAAAATGATGACCGAAAAGGAGCAGGCAATCTCCTACGCGCGCTATTCTTTAGAGGAGTATACCGATTATTTTGATAAGCTATATGCGGTCATGTGTCAGTATTATACAGCAGGAGATATCAGCAGTGCGGAAGTATGCAGGCAGAAGCTGCTGGAAATCCCGCAGATGCTATCCGAGACACAGGCTTCAACCGATGCTATTGCAGATTTTTTGGGAGATCAACCGGATCTGACGCTGCCGCAGGAATATCTTGCGATTATTAGCTTGCTGCAACAGACAGAACCATAAGTTCCGGGAGGTGAAAACGAGAGAGATAGAAACAATGCCGGAATCAAACCGTCTGCGCGAGGGTAACAGACACAAAAGGATCCTTTTGTGAAACGTCGTCTCTCTCACTGACGGCTTCAGCAGCAAATCGGCAAAGGACATGGCTTTCTCCTGTGCCTTTTGTCATATTTTATTTTAAATTATAGGAGGAGTAAAAATGAGAAAACAGATTCTAAGCGTGATCCTTGTACTGTGCATGGTTTGCGCACTGCTGCCTGTGGGTGTTCCCATGGCGCAGGCTTATTCCGAGACAGATATTGCCTACCCCGTTGAGGGCGGCAATATCTACTTTGATAAAGAAACCGGCATAATTACAGACTGCGACGGAAGTGTAACAAATGCTGACATTCCTGCCCAAATCGAGGGGACTGCAGTGACATGTATCGGTAAAAGCGCGTTCTCTTGGTGTACCAGTTTGACGAGCGTGACGATCCCGGAGGGTGTGACGAGCATCGGTGATTCTGCGTTCTATCGGTGTTGGAACTTGGTAAGTGTGACAATCCCGTACGGTGTGACGAGTCTCGGTGCTGCTGCGTTCTTGGATTGTAGCAGCCTTACAAGCGTGACGATCCCAAAGGGTGTGACGAGCATTGGTGATAGTACATTCTATTATTGCCGTAAATTAACAAAGGTGACGATCCCGGATGGCGTGGTGAGTATCGGCGATTCTGCATTCTACGGTTGTGAAAGTTTGACCGCTGTAACGATTCCGGACAGTGTGACGAGTATCGGTGCTAATGTATTTGCGCGCTGCGAAGGATTGGTGAGTGTCGTGCTTTCGCACAGTGCGACGAGCATTGGCGACTCTGCATTCTATGATTGCAGTAATCTGACAAGTGTGACAATCCCGAACGGTGTGACGTGCATCGGCAAAAGTGCGTTCTCTTGGTGTACCGGTTTGACAAGCTTGACAATCCCAGACAGTGTGACGAACATCGGTAAAAGTGCATTCTCTTGGTGTACTGGCTTGACAAGCGTGACGATCCCGGACAGTGTAACGAGCATAGGCGACTCTGCGTTCTATAATTGCGACAGCTTGACAAGCATGACGATTCCGAACGGAGTGACGAGTATCGGTTCTGATGTATTCTGCGGTTGCGAGGGCTTGATGAGCGTGACGATTCCGGATAGTGTGACGAGCATCGGTGACGGGACTTTTTCCAATTGCAGCAGTTTGACAAGCCTGACAATTCCAGACGGTGTGACGAGCATTACTGACCGTGCGTTCTACAATTGCAGTAGCCTGACAAATGTGACAATTCCGGAAAGTGTGACAAGCATCGGTGCCTCTGCGTTCTATAATTGCGATAGCTTGACAAGCGTGACGATTCCGGACGGCGTGCTGAGTATCGGTTACGGAGCTTTCTCCAGTTGTGACAGTTTGACAAGCGTGACGATCCCAGACAGTGTAACGAGTATCGGGGTTGGTATGTTCGATGATTGCAGCAGTTTGATTAGCGTGACGATCCCGGATAGCGTGACGAGTATTGGTGAACGAGCATTTAACAATACAGCAATTTATAATGCAGAGGAGCAAAGGATTGATGGTGTACTATATATTGGTAATTGGTTAATAAGTGCAAAGGAAAGTATCACTGGCGAGTATACAATCCGTGAGGGAACATATGGAATTGCTGATTCCGCGTTCTACGGTTGTAACAGCTTGACAAGTGTGACGATTCCAGCCAGCGTGAAGAGTATCGGTAACTCGGTATTTGACCAGTGCAGTAGTTTGACAAGCGTGACGATCCCAGACGGTGTGAAGAGCATTGGTTACTATGCATTCTACAATTGCAGCAGTTTGACGAGTGTGACGATTCCGAATAGCGTGACGAACATCGGTGATCTTGCATTCTACAATTGCAGTAGTCTGTCAAATGTGACAATCCCAGAAAGCGTGACGAGCATTGGTGAACGAGCATTTAACAATACAGCAATTTATAATGCAGATGAGCAATGGACTGATGATGCACTATATATTAATGATTGGTTAATAGCGGTCAAGGGGAGTATAACAGGAGAGTATACAATCCGTGAGGGGACATATGGAATTGCAGAATCTGCGTTCAATAATTGTGACAGCTTGACAAGCGTGACGATTCCGGACGGCGTGACGAGCATCGGTGACAATGCGTTCTCTGCTTGCGACAGCTTGACGAGCGTGACAATTCCGAATAGTGTGACGAGTATCGGAAATTCTACATTCAGCTATACCGGTTTGACGAGTGTGACATTCCCGGAAAGTGTGACGAGCATCGGCGATTCTGCGTTTTTCGCGTGCAATAGCCTGACAAGCTTGGAGATTCCAAATAGTGTAACGAGTATCGGTTATAGGAGCTTTATGGGCTGCAGTAGTTTAACGGCGGTAAGGTTGCCGGAGAATTTAACAAATATTGCCGATTCTTCATTTTCTGCTTGCACCGGATTGACAAGCGTGACAATTCCGGACAGCGTGATGAGCATCGGTGACGGGGCTTTTTCCAATTGCAGGAGCTTGACGAGCGTGACGATCCCAGACAGCGTGACAAGCATTGGTGATAGTGCATTCTATTATTGCAGGAGCTTGACAAGCGTAACAATTCCATACAGCGTGGCGAGTATCGACAGTTATGCATTCTATGAGTGCAATGCTTTGACTTCTGTCTTTTTCTGTGGCACTGCACCGAAGCTTGAAAGCAGAGTATTTATGAAACAAGGCTGGCAGGAATTCGACAGTACAAACATTCCTGATTTAGTACTGTATTATATCGACGGTAAGGCAGGTTGGACAACGCCTACATGGAATGGGTATCCGACAGCAACATGGATACATGAGCATTCCAGCACGGAAGTTGTGACAGCGCCAACCTGTACGGAGAAGGGCTATACGACATATACCTGCATGATTTGCGGCGAAAGCTATGTTGATTCATATGTTGAAGCGCTCGGGCATAGTTACGGCGAATGGGCACAGACGAAAGCGCCGAGTTGCACCGAAAAGGGTGAGGAGAAGCATGTCTGCTCCCGCTGCGGTGTGACTGAGACAAGAGAGTGTGTGGCAACGGGACATACCGAGGTCATTGACGCGGCAATAGCGGCGACCTGCACCGAGGCGGGTAAGACAGAAGGAAAGCATTGCTCCGTTTGTAATGCTGTTTTGGCTGCGCAAGAGGAAATTCCTGCGCTTGGGCATCAATATGAAAACGGCGTTTGTGTGCGCTGCGGAGAGAAAGACCCGAAGAGCCTGTCGCCGGTAGAGTTTGCGGATGTGGCGAAAAACGCGTGGTATGCCGGCGCGGTGGAGTATGCTGTGCAAAACGGACTGATGAACGGCGTCGGAAACGAGCAATTTGCCCCGGAGGGCAGCATGACGCGCGCGATGCTTGTGACGGTGCTGTGGCGCTTTGAGGGCGACCCGATAGAAGGAACGAACAGTTTCCGAGATGTGCCGAACGGACAGTGGTACACGGACGCGGTCGCGTGGGCGGCGGCGAACGGTGTGGTCAACGGTGTCGGCAACGGCAGATTCGACCCTGAGGGAAAGATCACGCGGGAGCAGATGGCTGCCATTTTGTTCCGCTATGCAGAGAAGAAAGGCATTGACACAAGTAAGCGTGGCGATTTGGGCGGTTTCCCGGATGCCAATCAGGTCAGCGGCTATGCCAAGGACGCGGTGCAGTGGGCAGTCGGCGAGGGGATCATCAACGGCTCCGACGGAAAGCTCCTCCCGCAAGGCAGCGCGACAAGAGCGCAGGTTGCGACAATTTTGATGCGGTATATTGAGAATATCGTGAAAAGATAGAAAATCTCGGCGGGCTGATTCTTTCATCAGCCCGCCGATTTATGCTGTAGCGACAGCGATCAGCTGCCCGTATATTTTACATGGGTGCCTGCACAGGCGCGTCAGGGATGCCGCGCGTTACAAGGTGCCTACACGAGATTGCCACAGCCAGTGTGCGCACTGGCTTCGCAATGACAAAGGGGCGGCTTTTCCGTGTCATTGCGAGAAGTGCACACCCGCAAGGGGTATGCCGCATCCGTAACGCTCGTTCCTCGCGAGCTGCTGCGCTACCACGTCGCTGCGCTCCTCGCATTGACAGAAAAGGTGCCCCTCATTGGTCATCGTCACGAAACCCTCTGTAGGGCGGGGACATGTCATAAGCCGGTGCAGGAATTACTGACTGCGTACAAATTTATTCGTCTATACTAACGACCGCGCAAGCGGCGGACGGATAGTTTTGTACGCAGTGGTAGTTCCTGCATGAGATTGCCACAGCCAGTGTGCGCACTGGCTTCGCAATGACAAGGGGGCGGCTTTTCCGTGTCATTGCGAGGAGCGCAGCGACGTGGCAATCTCTTGTGCGTGGCTGATAGTTCCTGCTCCGTCTGGGACATGTCCCCGCCCTACGGTGAAATATGGATGAAAAAAGCACGGGGAGGGGGACTCTCCGTGCTTTTGCGTGTTGGGGTTCGGTTTTATTCCTCGTCTTCGACGGGGTTATAGTTGACGATTACGCCGATTTGGGTCAATGTGGTGACCTCCTTGACCTTGGTGCCGAAGGCGTTGATCTGCACCAAGAGCGGGCAGGAGGCGAGGCATTCGACATCCTCGATATTCTCGTTATAGTCTACGTCCACATAGGTCAGCTCCGGCAGACCCTTGAGCATCGAAATATCCTCCAATTGATTATAAGAGGCATAGAACTGCTGCAAATGCGCCGTGGCCTCAATCGTGGGGAGCGCGGTGATTTCGTTGCGGCTGATGTCAAGGTAGGTCACATTGACAAGGGCGGACAGCACCTCCACGGAGGTAAGATTGTTTTCCGCAAGCTCCAAACGCGAGAGCTTTGTGCAGCCGGAAAGCGGACTGATATCCGTGATGCTGTTTTTCGAAGCGGTAAAGGTCACGAGCTTCGGCATGGAGGAGAGCGCGGAGACGGAGGTGATGCGGTTATCCTCGGCGCGCAGTGTCTCTAACTTTGTGCAGCCGGAAAGCGGCGCAAGATCGCTGACGCTATTTTCCGAGATGTCCAGCTCCGTCAAATCAGTTGCGCCTTTGAGGGCGGAGAGGGAGGAGACGGCGTTGCTGTGCAGATCGAGCACGGTCAGCTTTTTTAGCTCAGTAAGCGCGGAAATGTCGGAAATGCTGTTCTGCGAGAGATCGAGGACGGTCAGCTCCGAAAGCGCCGAAAGGGGCTGAATGTTGGAGATACCGCAGCCGCTCAGCTTCAGGCTCGTCAGCGAGGGCAGTTCTCCGATATAGCCAACCGCCTCCGCCGAAAGCAGGCAGCCGCTCAGATCGAGCGTTTCCAACGCGGACAGCTCTGTCAGGAAGGAGTAGTCCGCCGTGACGGCGATATGAATGTTCAGCGTGGTCAAATTCTTAAAATAGCGCAGATCGCTGAGGTCTGTCATAGTATCGGGGACTGTCAGCTCCGTGATCGTCCAGAGGTCGTCGGTCATGACCGGCTCGGTGCGGGCGATATAGAGCGTGTCGCGGACATAGCTTTCCAATTCCGAGCTGGCAAAGGTCACTTCTTCCACAACACCTACGATCAAATAATCCGCTTCTGCCAATGGGCTGACAAGGCCGTTTTCGCCGACCAAGGTGGCGGAGATGTGCGTTTCGCCTGCAGGAAGTGTGATCGGTGAGGTATAAGCTTCCGTTTCTACCGAGGGATACTGCTCCGTCGTGGAATAGTAGATTTTACCGCCGCTGCCGGAAATGCTAAGCTCGATATACTCGTCATACTCGCCGCTTTCGTGCGAGAACGCAGGCGCGGCAGGACGCATTGCGTCAATTTCTGCGCGGATCGCGGGATCGGTGATGCTGTCAAGCATTTTTTGCGAGTCAAGCAGCTTGTCCTGCGCGATATAAACGGAGGAGAGCTTGCAGTAAAGCTCCACGGAAGGCGCGGTACGGATGGCATTGACGAGAGAACGCTCGGCTTTGGTATAGCTGCCGTCTGCAATGCAGGCGTCCGCAAGCTTCAAAACGTATTCCGGCGTCCGGGGATCCAGCTCCGCTGCGGTTTCATAACGCTTGACCGCGCGGTCGTATTTTCCGTCCGCCATCGCGCTGTCACCGAGAGAGGCGAAATTTTCCGCCGTCCAAAAGAAGTGCAGCAAGCCGAATACCAACCCGCCAAGCAAAAGCAGGACGAGCAATATAATCAAAGCCTTTTTCATATTGCAGGACTCCAATCTAATATTCAATCCATTTTATTATACCCGCACTCTTTGAAGAAGTCAATAAAAAGCTGAAAATCGTCGAACGAAGCGCTTTCCGATTGCAAGACGGCGAAAGATGTGGTATAATTACTACGTTTATGGAAGCGGCTGTTTGGCTGCGCATTTTTTTGCAAAGGACGCGAATGACTTGCACAAGGAAAATACCTCGCTGCTGCAAGGCTCGATTTGGAAAGGCATGACCGCGTTTGCCCTTCCGATTCTCCTTGGACAGATTTTTCAGCAGCTCTATAACACAGCGGACGCGCTGATCGTCGGGCGCTACTTAAGCGACGCGGAATATGCGGCGGTCACCTCGACGGGCAGCCTTGTGTTCCTACTCGTCGGCTTTTTCGGCGGCATTTCCGTCGGCGCGGGTGTGGTAATTGCCCGGTATTTCGGCGCGAAGGACGAGAACAAGCTCCGAATCTCCGTGCATACGACGGTCTTTTTCGGCATTGCGGCGGGACTTTTCCTGACCGTGTTCGGCATTCTCTTTACGCCGTGGATGCTGAAGGTTATGGGAACGCCGCAGGAAATCATGCCGTATTCCGTCTTGTATTTCCGCTTTTATTTTGCAGGCGCGCTGGGAATTGTCCTGTACAATCTCTGCATGGGCATCCTGCGTGCGGTCGGCGACAGCACCCATCCGCTGTATTACCTGATCATCTCCTCTATTGTCAATATCGTATTGGATCTGCTTTTTGTCGGTGTGCTGCGCTGGGGTGTGTGGTCTGCGGCGTTGGCTACGGCGATCTCTCAGATGATCAGCGTGCTCCTTTGCATGTATCGGCTGTTTCACTATCAGACGAGCTATCAGCTCAAGCTGCGGCAGCTCCGCGCGGACTTTCCCATGCTGCGCGAGGTCATTCATTACGGTCTGCCCTCCGGCGTTCAGAACTCCATCATCGCGTTTGCCAATGTCATTGTGCAGACAAATATCAATTCCTTTGGGCAAGACACCGTCGCGGGCAGCGGTACTTATGCCAAATTGGAGGGCTTTGCGTTCCTGCCGATCACCTGCTTTGCAATGGCGCTGACGACCTTTGTCAGTCAGAACCTCGGCGCAAAGCAGCATGAGCGGGCGAAGAAGGGAACTCGCTTCGGTATCCTCTGCTGCGTGGTCATGGCGGAGCTGATCGGTGTGGCGCTGCTTGTGCTTGCCGAACCGCTGATGGGCTGCTTCACGGACAACGCGGAGGCAATCAAGATCGGCGCGCAGCAGGCAAGGGTCGAGGCGCTGTTCTTCTGTATGCTGTCCTTTTCCCATTGCATTGCCGCAATCCTGCGCGGTGCGGGCAAGCCAATGGTGCCGATGTTCGTCATGCTCGGAACATGGTGCGCCATTCGTGTGGCGTATATCTCCATCCTTGTCCCGATTGTGAAGGAAAGCTGGGTGATCTTCAGTGCCTACCCGGTGACATGGACGCTCAGCAGTATCATTTTCCTTGTCTATTACTTAAAGTCAGATTGGCTGCATGCGTTTGACCGTCGGAAAGAACGCCAAACGTAATACATAAGTTGACCGCTCCTCGGATTGACCGAGGAGCGGTTGACTTATGCATTATTCGCCGAGGTCTTCGACATACAGCTCGCGGACGGCGTTGGGGTCGGCGGGCTTGGCTGCGGGGGCTTCGGCGGGCTTGGGGTTGTTGCGGTTTTCCATAAACTTACGGGCGACCTGCGGGAACAGCGCGTAGGAGAGGACGTCTTCCTCACAGCGGGCGATGTCCTTCGCCTCCTCGCGGTATTTCGGAAGCTCCGGCTCGAGCAGGTCTGCGGGACGGCAGGTGATGACCTTGTCGTTGCCGATGCACTTTCTGCGCACTTCCTCGTTGACCTTGCCGGGCAGCTTGCCGTACTCGCCGCGCAGCAGACCCTTGGATTCCTTCGGCACCATCTTATAGCGTTCGCCGCCGATGATGTTCATGACCGCCTGCGTGCCGACGATCTGGCTGGTCGGCGTGACGAGCGGGGGATAGCCGAAGTCCTTACGGACGCGCGGCACCTCGGCAAGCACATCATAGTAGCGATCCTCCTGCCCTGCCTGCTTGAGCTGACCGAGCATATTCGAGAGCATGCCGCCGGGCACCTGATACATCAGCGCCTTCGTATCGACACTGAGAACCTTCGGGTCGAGCGTGCCTTCCTTCTTCAGGCGGTCGGCAACCTTGCGGAAGTGCGCGGCTGCCTCGTTCAGCTTGACAAGGTCAAGACCGGTGTCGCGGTCGGTGCCCTGCAGAGTGGCGACGAGAGATTCCGTCGCGGGCTGCGAGGTGCCGTTTGCGAGCGGGGAGAGGGCGCAGTCAACGATATCCACACCGGCTTGCGCAGCCATGAGATTGACCATGTCGCCCGTGCCGGCGGTGTTGTGCGTGTGCATATGGATGGGGACGGAGACATTGTCCTTCAGCTTCTTGACCAGCTCGTAAGCGTGGTAGGGGAGCAGAAGGTTTGCCATATCCTTGATGCAGATGGAGTCAGCGCCCATCTTCTCCAGCTCCTTGGCAACGCCGACAAAATAGTCGTCATTGTGGACGGGGCTGACGGTAAAGCTCAGCGCGACCTCTGCCCAGCCGCCGTACTTCTTGACGGACTCGACCGCCTTGCGGAGATTGCGGATGTCGTTCAGCGCGTCAAAGACACGGACGACCTCAATGCCGTTTTCGATGGACTTCTTGCAGAATTCCTCGACGACATCGTCGGCATCGTGCTTGTAGCCGAGGATGTTCTGCCCGCGGAAGAGCATTTGCAGCTTGGTCTTGGGCATATGGGCCTTCAGAGTGCGCAGACGCTCCCACGGATCCTCGTTGAGGAAGCGCATGCAGACGTCGAAGGTCGCGCCGCCCCAGCATTCGAGGGACCAATAGCCCATGTTGTCGAGCAGCTCACAGGCGGGAAGCATATCCTCGATGCGCCTACGGGTCGCAGCCTGCGACTGGTGCGCGTCGCGGAGGATGGTTTCTGTAATGCGTAAGGGTTTCTTTTCCATGATTGCAAATACCTCCTATCAGCCGAACAGCGCGATCAGCACGCCTGCGGCAACGGCGGAGCCAATGACGCCCGCGACATTCGGACCCATGGCATGCATGAGCAGGAAGTTGGACGGATCCTCCTTCTGCCCTTCCTTCTGCGAAACACGCGCAGCCATCGGGACAGCGGAAACGCCGGCAGAGCCGATCAGCGGATTGATCTTCTTGCCCTCGGGCAGGAAGAGGTTCATGAACTTGGCAAGCAGCACGCCGCCCGTGGTGCCGAGCGCGAATGCCACGATGCCCATAGCAAGAATGCCGAGGGTCTTCAGCTGCAGGAAGGAGCCGGCTGTTGCGGTAGCGCCGACGGAGATACCGAGGAAAATGACGGTGATATTCATCAGCTCGTTCTGCGCCGTCTTGGACAGACGATCCGTTACGCCGCACTCACGCAGCAGGTTGCCAAGCATGAGGCAGCCGATCAGCGGCGCAGCGCTCGGAACGAGCAGCGCGACGAAAGCGGTAACGGCGATCGGGAAAATGATCTTTTCCTTCTTGGAGACGGGACGCAGGTTGTCCATGCGGATCATGCGTTCCTTCTTCGTGGTCAGACCGCGCATGATGGGCGGCTGGATGACGGGAACGAGCGCCATATAGGAGTAAGCGGCAATGGCGATTGCACCGAGCAGATGCGGCGCCAGCAGCGAGGTGGTGTAGATGGCGGTAGGACCGTCCGCACCGCCGATGATGCCGATTGAGCCTGCCTCAAAGGAGGTGAAGCCGAGCAGCTTTGCGCCGAGGAAGGCGAGGAAAATGCCGAGCTGTGCGGCAGCGCCGAGGAGCAGCGTCTTAGGGTTGGCAATCAGCGGAGCGAAGTCCGTCGAGGCACCGACGCCGATGAAGATCAGGCAGGGGTAGATGCCGAGCTTGACGCCGAGATACAGGACATCAATCAGACCAAAGGTCTTGGAATCCGTAAAGGCGCTCCAATTGATGTGACCGCCTTCAAAGATTTCGGCATGATACATTCCTGCACCGGGCAGGTTGGTCAGCAGCATACCAAAGGCGATCGGCAGGAGCAGCAGCGGCTCAAAGCCCTTGCCGATGGCAAGATACATCAGCACGAAGGAGATGAGGATCATGATGATGGTCTTCCAGTCGGCCTGCTTGATCATCTTGGCAATGCCGGTATCATTGAGGAAATTCGAGATCGCTTCGGAATTTGAGGAAGCACCCTGCGCTTCGGTTGCCGCCACGGTTTGTTCAGCTTCGGGCGATGCGGCATCATCGCCGCCTGCGGCGTAGGCGAAGGTGAAGCACAGACAGACGAGACAGCAAAGCACCATCATTGCAATCACGGCTCTGTGCAGCTTTTTATTCTTCTTAAACATATCGTTTCTCCCTTATACAGCGAGATCTCAGGCGATGGTGCAGATCAGAGCCTGCGTTTCAACGGAGTCCCCCTTCTTGACACAGACGGAGGTAACGGTGCCGTCGCACGGCGCCTGAATTTGGTTTTCCATCTTCATGGCTTCGAGAATGACGAGGACATCGCCCTTCTTGACCTTCGCGCCGTTCTGTACGCGGACATCGAGGATGGTGCCGGGCATCGGAGCATTGACCTTTGCGCCTGCGCCTGCGGCAGCGGGGGCGGGGGCGGCAGCGGCGGGCTTTGCAGCGCTCATCGTCGCGGGAGCCTGCATTTCTTCGATTTCAACCTCATAAAGAGAGCCGTTCACATTAACACGATATTTTTTCATAGTTCATTTCACCTTTCCGTATGTTTCTTAGAGTTTTTTGATGGACAGAATGCGGATGGCGGACGCGTCTGTTCCGCTGTATTCCGCGACGGCTGCGGCGATTGCTGCCGCCAGCTCAGCGCGATTCGGGATAGCAGCGGGCGCGTCGGAGACGGGAGACGGCTTGGACTGCTCCTCTTTTGCGCCTGCGCGGCAGATCAAACCGAGCAGATAGCAAAGCGCGATGATCAGGATCAGCACGACAAAAACCGTTCCGAGGCCCATGACAACAACAAACCAGTTCTGCATTGTTTTCCTCCTCACATATTTTGGAATTTATCTATATCTATCGGGTATTTCGCCGAAAATAGATACAAAGGGAGACGCTTACGCGATGGTGAAGCCGCTTGAGGCAAGCAGCTTGCCGTTTACATAGATTTCCAGCGTGTAGTTTCCGGCAACGGATGCTTCGCCGGAGCTTGCGGGCAGCGGAATCGCGCCGGCGTGGCGGCGGCTGTACCACATATCGTTCCACGGGAGCGTCTTAGAGACATCATTGACCACTTTGCCCGCCTCGTCACGCAGGACATAAAGTAACGTAACTTCATCCGTTGAGGAGTTGACCGCATTGATCTCAATGCAGACTGCGATCTCTTCCTCCGAGGAGAATGTCGTTTTGTGATTCCGCAGATCATTGTAATTCCAGTTTTCCTTCTCCGGCAGCAGCCAGAGGGAAATGTATCCGCTTGCAGCGCTTAAAGGCGGTGTGGGCGATACGCCGAACTCGTCCAAAACGCCTGCTTCCGCGGTGCGGAAGGTCGTCTTTGTTGTGCCGAAGACGGGACGCGAGGTATCGTTTGCCGTTAGAGCGAGGGAGACTTCATATTCCGCGTTCGGGATCAGGCTGCGCAGAACAACGGAATTGCCGGTCACGGCGCTGTTTTCCGCGTCGGGCATATAGGCGGCGTGGAAGCTGCCGACGGTGTTATAAGAGATATACCAGCCGCCTTCCGGCGCGCCTATCGGAGTGTCCCAAGTGAGCGTCACCGTGCCGTCCTCGTTCACCTTCGCCGCGATATTCTCCACAATGATCGGGTTGGAGGGCAGCACGAAGGATTCGGGAGAGTCCATGCCGCCTGCACTGACGCTGAAGGTGTAATCTCGGCTCAGATCCGGCAGGGTGAAGGTATAGGAGGTCTCGGAGGTCGTGCCCGTGCTCGGTGTAAGCCCCTCGGCCTCGCAGGTGAGTGTCCACTCCTTGGGCAGATTCTCGCCTGCCTCCCAAACGACGGTAACGCTGTTGCCGTTAATTTCGGAGATGTTGAGGTTTTTCGCCTCGACAATCGGCAGAAGCTCATATTCCACTGTGGTCTGACCGGACAGGTAGACGCTGTCGGTATTTTCCAAGGTGAAGGTGTAGCTTTTATATTGCTCTAATCCTGTGACAAGATAGGAATTGCCGTCAAACTCAAACGTGTCCGACTTGCCGGAACCGTCGTCATACGAGAGCTTCCAACGCGCGGGGGCGGGGCCCTCCTGTGTAAACGAGAGCAATACCTCGCCGTCTGCGTCGCCTCGTGTGGCGGTGAAGGAGGTGATCTCCGTAGCCTCGGGGGTGGTGACGCTCAAGGTATAGGTGCTTGCAGAGGTGAGCTTATGACGCGCGGCGGCGGTCACGGTAACGGTATAGGTTGTGTTTTCCCGCAGCCCCGTGAAGGTGAAGCGATTGCCGCTGACCGTGAAGGGATAGGCGTTGCCGTAGCTGTCGGTGCAGGTAAGCGCGAAACGGTCGATGCTGTCCTCGCTGTCCAACTCCACGACCATTTGCTCCGTGGTGCATGAGAGCATGTTCAGCTTTTTCACATCCACAAAATACCATGTCAGCAGGTAGTAAGCCACGGCGGCAATCGCAAGCAGAAGCGCGACGATGATGCCGATCTTAAGCGCTTTGCCCCGCTTGGGTGGCGCTTCCTCTTCCTCCTCCGGCTCGGCTTGCGGATCAACGTAGTCGTGCGTTTGCGCGGGGGCTTCCTCCGTATGCATCGTCAGACCCTTGGGACTCTCAGCCGCAGGAACGGACGCCGATTCTTCCTCGACGCAGCGGTTAACGGCGGCCAGAAGCTCGTCAAGATCCATTTGATCTGGATCCGCCTCAGCCTCCGACTGCGCGGGAGCGGCAGCCTCCTGCGGCGGCTCTTCCGCAATTACGGGCGGCGTGTCCTCTGAGACAGGCGTTTCTGCGTCTTCCGAAACGCTTTTTTCCTTTTCTTCTGTCTGCGCCTGCGGTGCAGGAGCGGCAGACTTTTCCGCCTTCTTGGGCGCAGCGGGAACAGGTGCCGGGACAATTGCGGGATCAAGGTCTGCCTCCGTGCCTGCTCCGGAAAGATCCGGCGCAAAGCTGTGGCGGAAATCCTCGTCGAGCTGATCCGCGTCCGTCATGCGCATCGGCGTTTCTTCCTCCGGCTCCTCCGAAGCGGTATCCGCGATCGGCGCGTCATCCGAAACAATCGGGGGAACGATCAAGGTATCCGACACCTCGTTGCGCTGCATATACAGCACAAGCGCTTGCTTCAGCTCCTCGGGCGTCTGATAGCGGTCGGCTTGCTTGAACGCGCATGCCTTCAGAATAATGCCTGCAAGCTCGTAATCGGCGTAAATCGGTGTCGGCAGCGGCTTTCCGGTCATCCGGAGCTTATCTGCCATTGCCTCGCCGGTATTTTCGTCTTCAAAGGGACCGTGATTTCCGTTGTAGATGCGGTAAAGCACCATGCCGAGCGAATACAGGTCAATGGTTGTGTTCGGAGAGGTGGTGATATCTGCCAGCTCCGGCGCGGAGAACGGGCCGATGTATTCTTCCGGCAGGCAGGAATATTTCAGCTCCTGCAAAGAAACCAAGCCGAGATCGCCGAGCAGAAACTTTCCGTTTGTCATGAAATAAATGTTCTCGGGTTTGATGTTTCCGAAGAGGTAACCTGCCTCACGGCACGCGGAGATTGCGTCGCAGATATCAATGCCGAGATTGACCGCGCGCAGATGCGTCATGGCGTTGTGCGCGTAAAAATCGTTCAGCGGGATGTACAGCGGGTAAAGAATATAAACATCGTAGCCGACGCCGGACTCCTTCGGTTCGATCTGATAGGAGATCGCGCCGGCAAAGGTGCCCGAAACGGCAAGCTTTTTCCCGATCTCCAGCTCCGACTTAATGTCGGCGGCGACTCTGCCGTAATACGCATGCACGGCGGTCTCGTCCGGATATGCGCCGGAGAGAATCAAGGCACGTACCTGACTGTCAGAGGCGGGAACGGAGATGCGTTTGAGAATGAACCGTTCGCCTGATGTGCTGCGCAGCGTATAGCAGGTGCGACCGTTGTGTCCGGCGATTTCCTTTTCCACTGCCATATGATCGAGCAGAGGAGAAATCATTTTGAGTTCGGACATCATTTTCGCCTCCTTAACAAAAAAGAAAAACTCAAATTCACGCAATTATATACTATGACATTTTTTCAAAAAAATCAATAGCTATTCTTGTGTTCTGCGGGAGAAAATGATATGATATAAAAAAGGAGACGAAAAAAAGAAGAAAAACAGAGGATCTACACAGAAAGGAGCTGACGGCATACACATCGTATGCATGAATATGGAGCAAAGGAATCAAAAGGCGGTTTGCTATTATTGCGGCACAATTTACGATGAGGAACGCGGCAAATGTCCGCTCTGCGGAAGTACCGCCCGTTCTACGGACACGCAGCAGCCGACACGACGGGAGCGCTTGACGGAGGAGGAACGGAAAGCGCGCAGAAGCAGCGCAAAGGGAAAGTATTCCGCGCCGAAAAAGAAAAAGAGCGAAGAGGAAGCGCCGAAGGGAATCCTGATTGCAGCAGTGGTATTCCTTGCGCTTGCGGTACTTGTGGTATTTTATTTTATCGGAGATATGATCGGCTGGTGGCCGGGGTTTGAGAATCTTGTCCAGCGGGATGAGCCGAGCATCTCCGTGGCAAACGGGGATTGTGAGGAGCTGCTTCTCTCTTCCGAAACGCTGCGTTTTTCCGCCGTAGGTGAGACAAAGGAGCTCACTGCGAGCGTCAATCTTTCGTGCGACGAGAAGGTTTACTGCCACAGTGAGAATTCTCAGATTGCCGAGGTTGCGGAAACGGCAACTACGGCGATGGGGGAGGAGCTGAAATCCGTTACCTTTACGGTCAAGGCGGTTGCGGAGGGACAGACACAGATTGTCGTGCAGTGCGGAGACAAGCTGGTTTCCTGCGAGATTGTCTGCGGCGCAGAGGACTCTTCGCAGCCCGATGATCCGGACATGTCAACTTCCGGCGATGTGTTTGTCCCGAAGCTGAACTATGATTCCGACGTGACACTCTACGAAAAGGGCGAGAGTGCAACGCTGCGTGTGACGAATTTGCCCGACGGCGCGGAAGTCCTTTGGCGCAGCGCGGATGAAAGCATTGCCTCTGTCGATGCAGACGGAAAGGTGACGGCTGTCGGCAGCGGCTCGACGACCGTGACCGCTGAGGTAGACGGTAAGACGGCTGAGGTGAAGGTCAATTGCACCTTCTCCGGCAGCACCGGCAGCGGCGCGCATTTACAGGCGGGCAGAGAGGATGTCTCGGTCAGCGTAGGCGAGAAATTCGATCTTTATCTCTACGATTCCGACGGAAACCACATTGACGATGTCACCTATACCGTTGGGGATGCGAGTATTTGCGAGGTCAAAAACAACTATGTCACCGCACTGGCACGGGGTACGACGAAGATCACCGTGACCTACAAGGGAGAGGAATTTGTCTGCATCGTCCGTGTCGGATAAACGATGTTCATTTGCAAAAAAGGATGAAAAAGCTGAGCGCCGCAGGACATGACCTTGACGGCTTTTACAGCTCCGCGCATCCGTCATAACGATTGGCGCAAAAGCCCCTCCTCGAATCGGGTAATTCGGGGAGGGGCTTTTGCGTGTGATCAATGCTTTCTCCATGTGGAGGGGCGGAACAGCAGGAGCATGGGGAAAATCTCCAGCCTGCCGAACAGCATATCCAGCGACAAAACGACCTTCGACAAGGCGGAAAATCGTGCGTAGCTGCCCATCGGGCCGATCTCGATGCTCACGCCGGGGCCGATGTTGTTCAGCGTGGCAAGCACCGAGGTGACGGTTGTCTCCGCGCCGAAATTATCCATTGCCACCAGCGCGATGGAAAACAACGCAATGAAAAGATACACGATTAAAAACGCACTCGTGCCGCGAATGACGTCGGCGCTGACGCGCTTGCCGTCCACGGTCATAACCTCGACGGCATGCGGATGCAGCATATGGCGAATTTCCGCGCGGGCGTATTTGAACAGAATCAGAAGACGGCTGACCTTGATGCCGCCGCCTGTCGAGCCTGCGCACGCGCCGATCACCATCAGAGCAACCAAGATCACCTTGGAAAACTCCGGCCAAAGGGAGAAATCCACCGTGCCGAAGCCTGTGGTCGTGATGACCGAGCCGACGGAGAACGAGACATGATGCACCGCCTCGCCCACCGTGCGGAAGTAGCCGCCTGTCAGCATCAGGTTCAGCGTGATCAGCGCGACGGCGGCAAGAATAATGCCAAGGTAGCATTTTAATTCGGAATTTTTCCAAATCAAGCGGAATTTCCGACAGATCAGGAAGAAATAAATGGAAAAGTTCACGCCAAACATGATCATGGCGACCGTCGTGACCGACTGGACATAGGAAGAATAGCTTGCAAGCCCGTCCGCACGAACCGAGAAGCCGCCCGTGCCCGCGCTGCCAAAGCTCAGGCAAAGACTGTCAAACAGCGAGATCTCGCCCCAGCCGAACCAATTGCCGAGCTGATAGGCAAGAATCTGGAGTAAGGTCATTGCAATGTAGATCGCGTAGAGAATCATTGCCGAGGTGCGCATTTTCGGCACCATCTTGCTCACGGAGGGGCCCGGCGACTCCGCGCGCAGCAGATAAATGCTCTCGCCCGACATCGGCACGACCGCGAGCATAAACACGAGCACACCCATACCGCCGAGCCAATGGGTAAAGCTCCGCCAGAACAGCAGGCAGTGCGGCATCGCCTCGACATCGGTCAGAATGCTTGCGCCCGTGGTCGTAAAGCCGGAGATCGTCTCAAACAATGCGTCAAGATAGCTTGGAATCGCGCGGCTGAACCAAAACGGCAGCGCGCCGACGAGTGAGATCACGATCCACGAGAGGGAGACCATCACAAAGCCGTCACGCGCGTGCATCGTGCGCCGTGTCTTCGGCTTCAGGAGGATCAGCGGAAGCCCGATGAGCGCGCATACGCCGATCGCCGCAAGAAGGCTGTAAAGCTCCTGCTCTCCGTAAATCAGCGCGACAATGCAGGGCAGCAGCATAAATCCGCCGATCAGCAGCAGAACATAGCCCAAAAGGGACAGGATCATTCGGTAGTTCATGCCCGTACTCTCCGCTTGTCGAGAATGTCGTCGAGATCGTTCAGCCCTGTCACAGTCGTCACGACGATAACGGTGTCGCCCGGCTCAATGGTGTCCTTGCCGCCGGGCGTGAGAATTTTGCCGCCGCGGTTGATCGCGCCGATGAGCAGATTCGGTTGTAAGGTCAGCTCCATGAGCGGCGTTCCGCAGACGGCGGACTTCGCCGTGGCGCGGAATTCCAGCGCTTCGACGCGGTTGCCGACGAGCTTGTAAAGCGTTTCCACATTCGAGCCGAGAGAGTTCTGCATGGCGCGGACATAACGGACGATGTGGTCGGCAGCGATATAACGCGGATGGAACACGCTGCCCAAGTCCATCTGCTTGATGATATGTGAGAAGGTCGTGCGGTTGATCTTCGTGACGATCTTCGCGTTAGTGATGCTGCGGGCGTAGAGGCTCATCAGCACGTTTTCTTCGTCAATGCCTGTCAGAGAGGCGACCGCGTCCATTTTCGCGATGCCCTCCTCGGCAAGCAGGCGCTCGTTCGTCGCGTCGCCATGAATCACGGTCGCGTCGGGCAGTACCTCGGAGAGATGGGCGCAGGTCTCGGGGTTTGTCTCAATGATCTTGACACTCGCACCGAAATCAAGCATCAGCTTTGCGAGATAATAAGAGATTCTGCCGCCGCCGAGGAGCATCACGCGCTTGACGGGATCGGTTTGAATGCCGATCTTTCGGAAAAATTTGGCGGCGGTCTTCGGCTTGGCGACAAAGCTGATGCGGTCGTCTGCCTGAAGCATAAAATTACCCGAGGGGATAAATACCTCGTGTTCACCGCGCTCGACTACGCAGATCAGCACGCCGGTTTGCAGTCTGCCCAGCGCCTGTAGGGTCATGCCCGCGAGGGGCGAGGCCTCGGGAAGACGCACCTTGTGCAGCTCTACGCGCCCCTTGGAGAAGGTGTCGATCTTGATCGCGGAGGGCGACCGCAGAATGCGCGCGATCTCCATCGCGCTGGCAAGCTCCGGATTGAGCGCCATGCTCAAGCCGAGGTCGTCCTGTACCAGACGGATGCCGGCGGAATACTCGGGATTGCGCACGCGGGCGATGGTGTTGCCCACGCCGAGCTTTTTGGCGATCAGGCAGGCAAGCAGATTCTCCTCGTCCGTGGACATGACCGCGATGGCGAGGTCGGAACGGTCTACGCCTGCCTCTTTTTGTGTTTCAAGGGTAATGCCGTTGCCCTCCACGGTCATCACATCGAGGGTGTTGACTGCGTCGAGCGCGTCGTCGCTGCGGTCAATGACCGTGATCTCATGCCCCTCGCGCACCAACTGATCCGCGAGAGTCACGCCTATCTTTCCTGCGCCGATGATTACGATTTTCATGGATTCGTGTGCCTCCTGTCGGATGCTTTCGCTGAATAACATAGCACATTTCATGCAGGAAAGCAACCGTGAAGTGCAAAAGAAGCCGCTTTCAGTTCCCGGCATCATGCAAAAAAACATCCTCCCGCGTTTGCGGGAGGATGGTGTTTTAAAGGATACTGCATAGGCGGGTCTTCATGAATTTTTCATTCAAACGTTCAAATACATTGGGCAGCTTCGTAAAGCGCGCGACAAGCCAGCCGATTTCCGCAACGGCGATGCCGGAGAGCACGTCAAGCAGGACATGCTGCTTGGTAAAGAGCGTCGAGGCAAAGACCAGCAGCGTGCCGATGGTGCAAAGCACGCTTGTCAGTGCGCGATGCCGCAGGGATTTGCACTCGTAGATGTACCTTGTGCCGAGCCATGCCACAAAGCAGTGGATGGACGGGAAGAGATTGGTCGGCGTATCGACCCAATAGATAAACCGCATCACGAACGGGATAAAGCCGCTGCCTTCCACCTCGGGACGGACATTTGTGGTTGGCAGCACCACAAAGAAGACGAGACAGATCAGTTTGGCAACGAAATCCGCCGCTGCCAGCCGGTAGGCCATGCGCGGGCTTTCTCTTGCAACGGTGGTATTCTGATAGATCCAAAATACAAAAGTGCCGATATAGACCAGCACCCATGCCGGTTGAAAGGGGGTCGCCCGGTCGAACGCCGTCGTCATATCGAGCGCGTCAGCATAACCGGTGAAGAGTTGGATGAGCTTTGCGCCCTGATAGGCGAGAAGATTCATCAGTCCGGTCAGCGTCAGCGGCAGAATTGCATAGGTCGGGATGATTTTGCGCAGGGTGCGCCGAAACATGGAAGTCACCTCGGTTATTTTTCTAACATTATAGCGGAAATTCGCGCAAAGTCAATCTCATGCTTCGACAATATTGATACAATAGCGCATCAGGATTACCGCAAGCTGGGCGCGGGTGGCGTTGCCCTGCGGGTCGAGCCGCTGATTGCCGACGCCGCTGATCAACCCCTCGGCGACTGCCCACGACATTGCACTCTGTGCATAGGCGCTGACGCTGCCCTGATCGCGGAATGCCGAAAGGTCGGCGAAAGCAGAGATGGGATAACCTTTGTAGCTCGTGTAGCGGAGCAGTATGGTCGCCGCCTGCTCGCGGGTCACTTCTTCTTCAGGGGCAAACTTTCCACCGCCTACGCCGTCAATGATGCCGCGCAGCTTTCCCCATGCCACGGCACGGCTGTACCACTCCGACGTCGGCACATCGCTGAAATTCGTACCCGGCAGAATCGCGGGGGAGCCATCCAAACGGTAGAGTACCGTCACCAGCATGGCGCGGGTCATTGTTCCCTCGGGATCGAAGCGGCCCTCTGCGACACCGTTGAACATACTGTGCGAGATCGCGTAATCCACACCGTCATGATACCACCGGCTGCGGTCTAAATCCTTGTATTGCAGAGAAACGCAGCGGCTCTCCGTGAAATGAACCGTCAATGTGCAGTCCGCAGTTTGGTCGGAGAAGAAAAATTTATTGCCGTCCTGTGTAACGGCCGCCGCATTTTCCGGCGTGAGCGTCCAGCCGTTGACGGCGTAATTCTCGTTTGGCACGGCGAGAACATAGCTGTTTTTCACCGTCACCTTACCGTAAGCGGGCGCATCGGAGACGGCATTGACCGTGTATTCCGAGCTTGTCAGCAGAGAAATGGTCAGCGGGTAATCGGCGACCGCACCCTCGCTCGGGTTTCTCGGATCGGTCTGACCAAGCGACTCGGCAGCGGTGTATGCGCCGTTTTCATCATAGCGCGAGAGGACAACACGGTTGTCATAGATCGTCAGCACGGAGACGGTGCGCGTAGCATTGGTGGCGCTTGTGGAATAGCCGACATAGCCCGCGTTCAGATAGGTGAAGTTGAGCGTCTGCCGGTTGCTGCCCGCTGCGCCGTGGTTCGGCGTGTTGACATCCAGCGTCTGACCGCGCGCGACAAAGTTGACCGCGCCGCCCCAGTCCGCCTCATAGTCCGCCGCTGCGCCGGAATGGTTATGCCCGAAGAGGAACAGGACGTTCAGCTCTTCGGCGGCTTCGTTCAGCTCGGAGAAAATGAGACTTGCGTAGGGATTGTCGCCGCCGTTATAGCGGGTGGAATAGTGCAGCGGGACATGGCACAGCACAAGGATCGGACGCAGCTCGTTTGCGGCGATCAGCTCGTCCATGCACGCGCCCAAACGCTGCGCGGTCGCGGAGATCGTGCTTTCCATTGCCGCCTTTTGGCTGTAAGGAAAGTCCTTTTCATTGATGACATACACGAGGTATGCGTCTTCTGCGTCATAGGGCTGCAAGCCGCTTTCGGCAAGCGCGGGCGTGCCCTCGTAGTCATGATTCCCCTGTGTGAACACAGTTGCATGCGAGCTTGTATAGTCTCCGCCGAAGGTATCGTCCAGCATCGTGCGGATATAACCGATGCCCTCGCTCGAGCAATGCGTGCCGTCGCCGTCCGACTGGAAGTGGTCGGTGTAGTCACCGACAAACAGCGCTGCGTCAGGCGTTACGCCGTCGGCTGCGACGGAGGAGAGCAGCGCTTTCAGCGAGACTGCGCGCGGCTGCTCGGCAAGCGGCGTATCGTCGTAGAGAAAACGATGATAGGAGGGACTGTAGCAGTTGTTCTGAAAATCCGAACCGAGCAGGATCGTGACAGGATCCTCCGCTGCCTGCGCAAGCGGCAGACAGGACAGCAGCAGAACAAGAATCAGCAGAGCGGAAACGGCACGTTTCATGGGGTTATTCCTCCTTTTTTGTCTCTCGGAATGCGAAAAAGCGCTGCCCGAGGTAGTTGAAGCCGACGAATAGACACATCCCCGTCAGCATGGCGAGATTATCGCGCACGGTTTGTGATGCGCCGGACAGGAGATGATACACGGCAGGCTTTGCAAGACCGTAGGCGAGAAGATAGCACACCACGATATTCAGAGTGAAACGGACGATCACACCGACACCGCTGCCTTTGTATTTGAAGGTGAAGTAGCGGTTGAGAAAATAGCTCATCACGCTTGCCAGCGCGTAGCTGATCGCCGTGGACGGCCAATAGCCCAGTCCCGCCCAGTTATAGAGCAAAAACATCAGCCCGTTGCCGACGAGCGTATTCAACACGCCGACGAGCAGAAATTTCCACAGCTTTGCGTCAAAAAGCGACAAAAGCTTTTTTTTCATATGCAGACCTCCAAAGGGTGTTATTATCATCATAGTAGAAAACAGGAAAAAAAGCAAGAAAAATCCTCAGCCAAGGGCTGAGGATAGAGGATCATTCCCAACAGGTCCAAATATCGCCTTCACTCGAAACGGTAAAGATCGGCTCGCCGTCCGTGGAGAGGTAGCATAGCACAACGGTCAGCGCGCCGGAGCGGCACTGCGCGGTGATATCGAGATCAATGGAGCGTGCCTGATTTAAATAAGTCTCCGGCGCAAGCTCGTCAACATAGACCTTGCCGCCGATGCTGCACGCGTCCTCATAGGACAGAGAGGAAACACGGGAAAGCGTTAGGGTATTGGTTTTCCTGTCATATTCGCGCGCAAATTCCGGCAGCTTCTGCGCGGCATACTCCTCTACGGAAAGCCCATCTGCGGCAGTCTCCGATTCCTGCGTCTCTCGGTAGATCGAGACAAAACGGATGCACAGAAACACGCCCACAGTGAGGAGAATTACTAGAATAATCGCGACGGCAAGGATCAGCCATTTTTTCATCTTTGCACCACCTTTGCCTACAGTATAGCGCAAAGGATACAAAAAGTAAAGAGCTTACACGGCTTCGAGTTCCGCACTGGCTAAGAGGTCGGAGAAGACTGTGCGGTATTCTTTTTCGTGCCCTGCGTCGCATATTACAGATAAGGCGTAGTAATACGCGCCGTCGCTGAACAGTGCGGCGGAGCAGGCGAGGTCGCCCTCTTCTCCGGCTGACGTCCATGCGAAGCGGTATTCCTCCTGCGGGAAGCTGCACACGCGCAGAACCTCCATCTCGTCTGCGGGTCTGCCCGTTACGCGGAGCAGGGCGGCTTCCAGCGAGTCGGCGGCGAAAACCTCCTGTATGAGTGTATAATCCTCATGCAGGAAGACCGCGCTGCGCCCCTCGTCGGACGAGGAGGCAAGGATGGCATCGGTCGGGAAATCGGCGTTCAGATAGAAGCTCGGTGTACTCGGCGCGGCGGGACATGCAATCGTCTCAAGCGCGTTGGCTTGCTTGACAGCGCAGGCGGACAATGTTAAAATAAGCGGTAACAGGAACAAGACAAATACTCTTTTCATGAGACACCTCCGAAGGGACTGATGATATGTTTTATTTTTACGCGGGATATCTCCTGTGTATGAATCTGCTTGCGCTGGTTTTTATGTATGCCGATAAGCGCCTTGCGATAAAGAAAAAATGGCGCATCCCCGAAAAAACGCTCTTTTTGGTAGCAGGACTCGGCGGAAGCCTCGGCGGGCTGCTGGGGATGTATCTGTTCCACCATAAAACGCGGCACTGGTATTTTGTGGTCGGCTTTTGGCTGCTGTTTCTTGCACATACCGCGCTGACTGTTTTCCTCTTTTACATGGGAGCTTTGCAGCTTCCATAAGAAATGACCCGAAAAGGTGCGTCCTTTTCGGGTCATTTGTGTCCCAATTTGTGTTTGGTGCCGTCGGGTTCGAGAATATAAGTGTTGTCAAGCTGCGCGCAGAGATTTTTGCGGAAGGCGGCGATGTATTGCTCCCGGAGAACGGCGCGCTCCTTCGTTTCCTCCTCGGTCAGACCCTCGGCTTTCGCCTTGCGCGCAAGCTCATTGATCCGCTTGACCAGCTCGTCCATGTTCATAATCTATCAACTCCCGCCTATATCTTAGCGTTTTCCGACCCTTCTGTCAAGGAAACACTTGCCTCAGACTGCGCTTTGGGATATAATATTCCCATCAACTTCGGAGGAAATGCGATGAAGGTAATGGTGATCGGCGGCGGCGCGTCGGGTATGATGGCGGCGCTGACTGCGTCAGAACAGAATAATAACGAGGTTCTTTTGCTGGAACGGCAGGCGCGGATGGGCAGAAAGCTCCTTGCCACGGGCAATGGGCGCTGCAATCTGACCAACCGCAATTTGACGCGGGAGAATTATCATGGAGAGCTGCCCGATTTCTGCGGCTACGCGCTGCGGGAATTTGGCGTAGAGGAGACGTTGGCGTTCTTTCACTCGCTCGGACTTTTGACCGTCACGGAGGATTCCGGGCGCGTCTATCCTTTGAGTGACAGCGCGAACAGTGTTGCGGATGTCCTGCGGCTGACACTTGAGCAGCGGGAGAATGCTTCCATTGTGACGGGTGCGGAGGTTACGGAATTGCGCCGAAAGAAGGGGCGCTTCTATGCTACGGCGGGAGAACAGACCTTTGAAGCCGACCGTGTGATTGTCTGCGCGGGCGGCGCGGCTGGCGCAAAGCTGGGCGGCACAGACTTGGGTTACCGCTTGTTGACCTCCTTCGGGCATACACGCACGAAGCTCTATCCCGCTCTTGTCCAGCTCCGCACCGATACGACCTATGTCCGCTCCCTCAAGGGCGTGCGCTGCGATGCGGCGGTGCGCTGCGGGAGGGAGACAGGGCGCGGCGAGGTGCAGTTCACGGACTACGGCGTGAGCGGCCCCGTGATCTTCGAGCTGTCACGCGCGATCTCCGTCGGCGGGGCGGAACAGACCCTTTTGCTCGATCTGCTGCCGGATATCTCAGCGGAGGAGCTGACGGAGCTTTTGCAGTCGCGCTGCAATGCTCTGCCGCAGCTCAAGGCAGAGGACTTGCTCACGGGGATGCTCCACAACCGCCTCGGCAGGACGCTGCTGCGCGCCTGCGGCTTCTCCTTGGAAATGCCCTGCGGAGAATTTGACAGGGAAATGCGGACGGCGCTTGGAAAAAAGATCAAGCATTTTGCCCTGCCCGTTTTCGGCACGATGGGGATGGACGGCGCGCAGGTGACTGCCGGCGGCATCCGCACGGCGGAGTTTGACGAAAAAACGATGGAAAGCCGCCTCTGTCCCGGGCTTTACGCTGCAGGAGAGGTGCTGGATATCGACGGGGACTGCGGCGGCTATAACTTACAATGGGCGTGGTCGTCGGGTCGCCTTGCGGGAGAACTGAGGGGGAGGAAATGATTCGGATTCGGGATATCACGCTGCCCTTGGAGCATGACAAGGGCGCGCTTCTTTACCACGCGGCGCAGGCGCTGCATATCCGCGCGTCGGAAATCTCGTCGCTGCAAATTTTCCGCCGTTCGCTTGATGCAAGAAAAAAGCCGCAGTTAAAGTGGGTCTATACGGTTGATGTGACGCTCCGTTCCGGAGAGAGCCGCGTCCTGCGGCAGTGCAGGAGCGGCAAGATCACAAAGGAAGAACCGTATGTGTACCGCGTGAAGAAGGTGCAATCAGAGACGCGACCTGTTGTTGTCGGCTTCGGGCCTGCCGGCATGTTTGCGGCGCTCGTTTTGGCGCTTTCCGGCTTAAAGCCAATTGTATTGGAGCGCGGTGAGCCTGCGCCGGAGCGGCGGGAAAAGGTCGAGCGGTTCTGGAACGGCGGCGCGCTGGATCCGGAATCGAATGTGCAGTTCGGCGAGGGCGGCGCAGGTACCTTCTCCGACGGCAAGCTGCACACGGGCACGAAAAATGAGCGCGGGCGCTGGGTGTTGGAGCAATTCGTCCGAGCGGGCGCGCAGGAGGAAATTTTATATGATGCCAAGCCCCATGTCGGTACGGACGTGCTGTTTGAGGTCGTGCAGAATCTGCGTAGGCGTATTATCTCCCTCGGCGGGGAGGTTCGCTTCGGCGCAAAGCTGACGGGGCTTCTGACGGAAAACGGCGCACTCTGCGGCGCGGAATATGTGCAGGAGGGTGAGAAAAAGCTCCTGCCCTGTGAAAAGCTGATTCTTGCCATTGGGCACAGCGCCCGCGATACCTTCCGCGCCCTTGCCAAATTGGGCGTGCCGATGGAGGCAAAGCCGTTTTCCATGGGCGTGCGCATCGAGCATCCGCAGAGGGAGATCGACATGGCGCAGTACGGAATGCCGAGAGGGAAAGCTCTCCCTGCGGCGGACTATAAGCTCTCGTGCCATCTTCCAGACGGCAGCTCTGCCTATACCTTCTGCATGTGCCCGGGCGGCTATGTTGTCGCGGCGGCATCGCAGGAGGGCGCGGTCGCCACGAATGGCATGAGCTACAGCGGTCGCGGCGGCGAAAATGCGAACGCCGCCCTGCTGGTCACCCTCAAGCCCGAGGACTTTCCCGAACAGGGTGTCTTCGGCGGGATGCACTGGCAGGAGGAGATCGAGAAAAAAGCCTTCTTGCTCGCGGGAAGCACCTATGCCGCGCCCGCGCAGACGGTCGGGGACTTTTTGGCGAACCGTCCCTCCGCAGCGCTCGGAACGGTCACGCCGACCTATCGCCCGGGTGTAACGCCCTGTGATCTGCATACGCTGTTTCCGGAAATCATCACGAAAACGCTTGAACAGGCGATCCCGGAGCTGGACGGCGCACTGCATGGCTTTGCCTCGCCCGATGCCGTCATGACCGCACCTGAGACACGCAGCTCGTCGCCGATTCGCATCCTGCGCGGAGAGAACCGCCAAAGTAGCATCGCCGGACTGTATCCCTGCGGAGAGGGGGCTGGCTACGCTGGCGGCATTTTGTCTGCTGCGGTGGACGGAATGCTCTGCGCTGAGGCAATTGTTGATTCTCTTATGTGACTTTTTGAACAGCTGCAACTGCCGGTTGCGGGAATTCCAGCTGCCGTCGCTTGTCAAATTGTTTGTAATGATTTAGAATGAGGACAGAAATCAAGAAAGCGAGGGCGTAAAAATGAAACTGAATGAAAAGATTTTCCAATGCCGCAAGCGGAGCGGACTTTCGCAGGAGGAGCTTGCAGATCGCGTCGGCGTGTCAAGGCAGGCGGTGAGCAAGTGGGAGCTTGGCACGGCGCTGCCGGAGCTGGATAAGCTGAAGCTGTTAGCAAAGACCTTCGGCGTCTCGACGGATTGGCTCCTTGACGATGAGCAGGAGATCCCGCAGGAGCCACGGCAGGAGACGCCGCCTGTTGCAGAGCAGCGTTCTTGGGTAGAGGATGTTCCGGGCGTGATTGGAAAGCTCCTGCGGCGCTACGGCTGGCTGTTCGGCGTTTATCTCGGCGTTGCGGGCGCCGCTTTTTTGGGACTCGGCACGCTGGCAAAATTCATGATTGGTAGAATGTTCTCCGGCTTTGACAGCGACTTTTTTATGGCGCCGGAAATGGGCAATATGATTACCAACGATCCTGTGTCCATTATGGCAACGGTCATTATGGCAGTCGGCGCGGTGCTGCTCGTCGTCGGCATCGTCCTTGCCGTGATCCTAAAACGAAAAGGGAAAAAATAAAAAATTTCGGTGGGCTGACAGAAAGCGTCAGCACACCGATTTCACAAAATAGAACGAATTTGTACGTATTCCGTAGTTCCTGCACGGGCGCGTCAAGGATGCCGCGCGCTACAGGTTTAAAGAGAGTGCCTTCATAGATTGCCACGTCGCGTGGCTCCACGCCAAGACACAAAAGGGCAAAGGTACCGGTGATTGCGGGGGGGGGCGCGACGGGG
>JAQXWB010000028.1 GCA_029225225.1 Bacillota bacterium
CAAAAGATATAAATAAATGAAGCAGCCCCTGTAGGGCGGGGACCTGTGTCCGCCGGTGTAGAAACTGCCAACCGAGTACAAACTTGCTCATGCATACAGTTTGCCGCTTCGCGGACGGCGGACATGTCCCCGCCCTACAAAGGGTTTCATAACAATGACAAAGAAAGCTGCCTGTACCTGTCATTGCGAGGCGCTTGCGCCGTGGCAATCTTATGTATGCACCGTAGAATCATCACATTCTGTATTGGACGGGAATACCTTCCTGACCAATACAGAAAAATGATAAATTCCCGACAAAAGGCGGTCATTTGCCTTTTGTCGGGAATCTGTTTTATCCCCAAAGGAAATTATCTTTACCTACGCCAAGCTCAAAATGGTATTTTACAATGCCTAAGTCGATCCTGGTGTAGAAGCCCCTTCCGGCGCTTGCCGTAACCTTACCGTCAGCATAGTTCAGGTAAAATTTTTGTTGATTCATTGCTGTCGGCGCGAGCAATGCTGCGGTCACGCCATCTTTAAACCATGCGGGTGCATCTGCGCTGAGATTGCTGACTTCTGTAGGTGACTTTGTTTTGTGCGTTACGCCCTGCGTCTTACCGTAACCGAGTGCAATTACAATGACCAGTTTTTCGCCTTTTGCAACCTGATAAGCGCCGGAGACCTTACTGTAGGTCATTGCGACCCAGCAGGTGTTCAAACCAAGCGCCTGCGCTTTCAGGACAAGACGCTCGCCGAAGTATCCGCACTTTTCGTCCAGATCTTTTTCCTTTTTCCCGACGAGCGCGATGTAGTTTGTGACACCGCTGAATTTACCGTAGTGCGCCATAAAACCATCAAACGCCTTCGGTTCGTCCGTCACAAGCTGAATGTGCAGACCGCTTTCTTTGTTGCATTCTTCGATCTCAGCCCGCAGAGCGACAAGCGCTGCGTCTTTGATTGGACAATCGGTATACTGACGGACGCTGTGACGGCTTTTCATCAAATCAAATTGCTGCATTGTTTTTTCTCCTTAATCCTCCGCGCCGCTTCTGTCGGGGAGCGCTTCCATCAATTCTTTTGCGTGCTGCAGCATTTGCAAAAGGCGCTGCATTGCATCGGTATCGGCGTCGAAGTAATAAAAATTTTTGGTTCTCTCACGCCGCATCTTCAAAATTCCGGCATCTTTCAGGATCTGTATGTGGTGCGAGACGGCAGGACGGGAGAGATGCGTCCTTTCCATGATCGTGCCGACGCGCACGCCATTGCAGTTACCGAGCTGCATCAGCTCTAAGATCATATGCTGCCGATTTTCGTCGCCCAATGCGAGCAGAATTTTCTGACAGGCACGGAATTCCTCTGTGAGGCTTTCAATATCAGCCATCTTCTCATACCCTTCCGTGAATTGGTTTCACTATTATACCATAGATCAATCGGAATTGTATATTGGGAAAGAAAATCGAGACGCTTTTTCATACTGTATTTTGTTTTTCCTGCCTTTCTTTTTGCAATGGTGCCGGACAGGAGCCGCTTGATTGAGAAATACCTGTAGCTGTTCGCACTTTTTGACGGAACAAGACGAATTCCTATGGCATAAGCTGAAACGGGGCATGACGCTCTGTAAAGGAGGAATTCATCTTGGAAGTAAGAATGCAACCGATGGTGCAGCGGCGCGAGACGGAGGAAAAGGATGACGGCAGATACGGCATCCTGCCTGCGCGCGCACCGCTTGCCAATCCCTATGTGCCGTTTCAGCGGAACAATCCACCGACGTATCCCGCAAAAAAAGGTGTCGTGCGCGGGACGCTGTTTCCCGGTCTTGACCTGCCGTTTATGGGCATGATCAATGAAGCTCCGTTGCCTGAAACGCATCTGCACGAGCTGCAAACGCTCGGCTTTGCACTTGTCGAGCTGGGCGAATACCTCGATACGCATCCCGATGATAAGGAAGCGTTTGATATGTTTCGCTCCTATGCCGAGCTCTATAAAAAGGGAAGAGCGGAATATGAAAAAATGCACGGACCGCTGACACAGGGTGGCGCGGCAAACGCAGAGAGCTATACTTGGCTGCAAGACCCGTGGCCATGGGATTTCGCGGCAAACAGCCCGATGCGGAAGGAGGAGTAAACGATGTTTGTCTATGAGAAAAAACTGCAATACCCGGTAAAGATCGCGCGCCCCAATCCGAAGCTCGCAGGCATCGTTCTGACGCAATATGGTGGACCTGATGGAGAACTCGGCGCATCGCTGCGGTACCTCTCGCAACGCTTCTCCATGCCATATCCCGAACTCAAAGGACTGCTGACCGACATCGGGACGGAGGAACTGGGACATTTGGAGATGATTGGGGCAATCGTGCATCAGCTCACGCGGAATCTGACGGAGGAACAGCAAAGGGAGGGCGGCTTCGCGCCGTACTTCGTCGATCACACAACCTCCGTGTATCCGCAGGCTGCCTCCGGAACGCCGTGGAGCGCTGCGACAATGCAGGTCAAGGGCGACCCGCTGACCGATCTTGTGGAGGACATGGCAGCGGAGCAAAAAGCAAGGACGACGTATGACAATATACTGCGCCTTTCAGACGACCCGGATGTCAACGATGTCATTAAATTCCTGCGCGCCCGTGAGGTCGTGCATTTCCAACGCTTCGGCGAGGCAATCCAAAAGCTCCGCGAAAAGCTGGATGAGAAAAATATCTACTATATGAATCCCGCGATTGACCGATAAGAAAAGCGGATTGTTCAAAAGTCAATTTCTCCGGAGAAACGCAGAGAAATGTTGAAAGCTTCCACACAGAAGGTCAAACACATTGCCTTTTGTGTGGAGCACTTCTTTTAAACATATGCAGCAGCAGAAACGCAGGGTGTGCGTGGAGGCGAAGGACGGCAGGGACTGTTTCGCGCAGGAACCAACGAGGTATGGGCAAGCGTCAGCTCTGCACGCTTCTCGCCGGAGCAGATTGCTATGCACGAATACTACCATGCGCTGGTGTACAGAGGCGTAGCGAATGTGGAACAGACTGTGAAAGAGATCAAAGAGAAGTTTTCTCCGGAGGAGTTTGAGCGGATTGTCGAGCAGTATCTCGAGGACTATCGCGGCGCGTATGAAGGGGATAAGATAGAGGATATCTATGAGGAGCTTCTTGCGGACGCCTATGCCGGCATGAACCGCTTTGCGAAGGAAAAAAGCGCAGCGCAGTATCAGGATGTCGTGAGAGATCAGATTCAGCGCGGCACAAACGAAAACGAACGCGCCACGCGGGATACGCGCGGTGCGCCGGAGTCAAAGTATTCGATTGCAGAATCGTTAAAAGACGATTTGGAGGCAGTATACAATAACACATTTGACAGCAAATCAGGTGAAGTGAGAATCGGGGAAACCTCTGATTTTCTAGTGAAAGAAATCGGGGCGAAGGCATTGCCGAACTATATGCCGGCAAACAAAGCGTATTCTGCAATGGCAACAGAAGAAAAAGCAGCAATGGACGGAAAGCCTATCGGAGATAATTATAACTATCATGGGCTCGGGGTGAAAGGGCTGTACGAGCTGCTGGAAAGAGCAGAAACTCCGGTTGCGGCATACGCAGCAGAGGCTTCTGAAACGGATGGAAGATTCGATAGGATTGTTCTTGTTACAGACAAGGAGATAAATGGAGGGCTCGGAGTTGTTATCGTAGAGGTCAACAGCAGATCACTTGTCGGAAAGAAAAGAATCGAAGCCAATAAAACAATAACCGCTTACGACAAACAAGCGGCGGTCAGAGCGGTACAAAGAGCATTTTATGAAGGAAGACTCCTGTATATCAACAAAAAAAGCGGGACAATGTTCAACTCTGGGGTGAAGGACTCCAATTGTCCAACAGCCATGAGCGAAACTGCCCGCAAAAATAATATACAACATTTCTGGGAAAATGTCAACTGGGCAAAATATGCAAAAGACAATAAGTCTAAAGTATTTACATCAGGAGACTCGACCAATACGGCAATGGCCGACGCACTGAAAAAGGCAGGAATAACGGCAGAAGAAGAAAGCTCCGATGGAAAGCAAAGTGAAAAAGAAAGCTTTTCTTTCGATGACGAGGACTACATGCTTGCGGTAGAAGCCGGAGACATGGACGCGGCGCAGGAGATGGTGGACGAGGCGGCGCAGGCGGCGGTTAATCAAAACCATGTAAACTCGTATCTTCTGAATGAGGACGGAACGCCGATGAAGGTGTACCGTGGGAGAAACGGAGACTACACTGTATTTGACAAGAGAATGATACGAAAACGTGACGACGGAATCGAGGGGTTCTTCTTCTCGCCTCCAGCGAGAAGAGAATCTGTCGCTGCATACTATGGGGACGGAAAAACCGACGCGTTTTATCTGTCACTGAAAAACCCTCTTGTTGTTACCACGGATGAACGGATCGATGCGAGCCGCGCAAGAGAATATGACGGGATCATTCGCTTGGCAGCAAGGGACTTTTCCAGTCAATACTATAATTACAGTTCCGACACAGTGGAAACGGAAAGCTTAAAGAAGGGAGATATCGTAGAGATCGTAGCTTTCTACCCGGAGCAGATCAAGTCTGCCGATCCTGTGACATACGACGATAACGGGAATGTAATTCCTATATCGGAACGGTTCAAATCGGAGAAGACGGACATTCGGTATTCCTTCGAAGAAGATGTCGAGGCGCTGGATGAGGACTATATGCTTGCGGTGGAAGCCGGAGACATGGACGCGGCGCAGCAGATGGTGGACGAGGCGGCGCAGAAATCTCTAAAAAACTCCGCAGCGAAACGAGATGGTAAACTTCTTAAAATGTTCCACGGTACAAGTGAAGGTGGTTATACGGTATTTGATACATATGATGGTAAGTTTGGGTTGTTTGGAAAGGCTCGTATTTCACGGATAATAAAGAGGTTGCTGCGTCATACAGTAGTATTGAGCAAGGATACAAATAGTAAACACTGGGTACTTACAGCGTGGGATAACGAAAAAGAAACAGCCGTATATGCCACCGTGGAAGGTAACGGTTCCATCGGCGCTACTGCCGCTACGCCTATGCTTACTCGTCGTAACGGAGTTGATACAGCTGTTTCTAAACAAAGTCTATCAAACGAAGGAGAGAGTGTCAAGGATAAACTTTCTTTCGATGACGAGGACTATATGCTTGCGGTAGAAGCCGGAGATATGGAAGCGGCGCAGAAGATGGTGGACGAGGCGGCGCAGAAATCTCTAAAAAACTCCGCAGCAAAACGAGATGGCGCGTTGTAAAATGAAGTTGCGCATTTTAAGAAAATAAAAGGTCCATAGCGAGGACCTCTGTGTTAGAATCAATCTGCAAACAAAGATCAACACAGAAAGAGGCAATCGCTATGGACTACCCCAATCATATCACAAATCACGAAAAAGGTAAACACCTAAGTTACGAAGATTATATCATAATCGAGTTGCGA
>JAQXWB010000029.1 GCA_029225225.1 Bacillota bacterium
GATGGTGGGGAAGCGTCCGAGCGGCTCGAGGAAGCGGTTATCGGTGTTGTCGTCGTTGCACATGGAGACCTCGCCGACCATCGCCTTGCCGGAGCCCTTTTGGATGGTGAACTCATGATAGTAATAAGGATACAGGGAGAGGCTCTCGCCGGGCTTCAGAACGATCTCGGTACCGGCAGGCACCTTATAGCGGCGACCGTCGCGGCAGATCTCCACGTCCGTCGTGTCCAGCTTCTCGTCCTTCGTCGCGTTCCAAAGACGGAACACCACATTGCCGCCGCCGCGGTTGATGATGTCCTCCATCTTGTTCCAGTGGAAATGGTTCGGGGAGACCTGACCCTCGCGGAGCATCATGATCTTCTCCGCATAGGTCTTGGTGTACTTCGGATTCTGCACATTGCCGTTGCGGATGGTGATCAGCGCCAGGCCCAGCTTGTCGTAATTGCCCTCGCCGTAATCGGTCACGTCCCAGCCCAAGGCGTTGTCACGTATCTCGTCATACTCGTGACCCTTCGTCTCCCATTCTTCCGGCGTAAAGCTCAGAAAGGGCGGCAGCTCGAACTTATATTCCTTGAGCATGGCTTCAAATTCTTTGATGATGGCATTGATTTCAGATCTTTTCATCAGTGGATCAATCTCCTTTCATAAATTCCTTTATTTCAGCAGGCGGGCGATTTCCTCCCGCGCCGCTTGCAGCTCCGCCGTTCCGTCCAGAACGGTGAAGGTAAGCACATTGGTTTCCTTGGCGAAGGGCGCCAAATGATGGACACTGCCCTCGCGCTCGTGGTAGAGCCGCCCGTAAACCGAGGAGTTTGATGGCTCCAAACCCACCACATAGTCGCCCGAGGCGGTGGACTTCCACTCCATGAAGCGGGGCAGATTCGCCGCCGTATAGGAAAGGCGCAGTCCCAGCTTCAACCGCTCGTTCAGCACGCACACGATCACATTGCCGTTTTTATCGGTCACCGGCTCGTGAATGAACACATATTCCGGCTCGTTGTCCTTCGGCGCGTCCATGACATTCCAGCGCGTCTCCTGCCCGCGCGAAGCCTCGTCGCGGGGGGTCACGCTGCGCGTCGGAAGCAAGATCTCCGTCCCCTCGTCCAAAAGCGGATAACCGATATTGATATGGTATAGCAGCAGCAGCGGCTCCGGACGGAAGCCCTGATTTTCAAACTCGTCGGTCACGGTCAGGGATTTTTCGCCCCAGCATGTCTCAATGCTGCGCCGCAGGATAAGATTCTCTCCGAACAGCTCCGCTTCCCGCATCTCTCCGGAGGTGCGCAGTACGTAGCGCTCGCCCTCCCAAAAGGCATCGGCGCTCAGATGCTCCGCAGGGGTTGTGCGAATTCTCCCATGCATGGGAAGCTCCTTACCGTTTACGGTGCAGGGCGCGCAGATGTTTTCCAGTCCGGCGGTGAAGAACAGACCGCCCATAATGCTCCGCAGCGCTTCCTCGCCGTGGGTGTCATAGTGTCCGCGACCCTGCAAGCCGGGCTTGGAGAGGAAGCTGAAGTTGACGCCCTTGTAGCTGAGCTGTCCGACATCGAGGCACTTGTCCGCGAGAACCTGATATTGCAGCGCGCCGTTCTTCACATCAAAGGCTTTCAGCCCGCTGCTGCGTCCCTCTTGGTAGGTGATGGGGCGCACATATGCCAGCTGCTGTACGGAGCCGACCTTTTTCAAAAGTGATTGCCGATCCATCGCGCTCACTCCAAATTCGCGTGGTACTGCCACAAGCCCTTCATGTCCAGCTTCTGCCGCTCGATGATGAGCTTGGCAAGGATATCGCCCACCAGCAGCAGAGACTGCTCAAAGAGGCTGGTCATCGGCTGGCAGGAGTCAATCTCGTCTTCGAGATAGAACTTCGTGCGCACGGGGATGCGTACCATGAAATCGCAAATGTCCTTCATCTCGCTGTTGGGGTTGGAACCGATATGTACAATTTTGCAGCCGACGGTGTTTCTCGCCTTCTTGGCAATATTCAGCGGGAACAGGGAGCCGCCGGAGCCGGAGCCGACGATCAGAAGATCGTTTTTTGTAATGGCAGGCTCCGTGATCTCGCCCACATAATGCGCCTTGATGCCCAAATGCGCCAGCCGCTTGCATATGGCTTGCAGACTCAGGAGCACCCGCCCGACGCCGATAAAGAACACCTGCTCCGCCGCAAGGATTTCGTCGGTCAGCCGCTCTAAAGAATTCGGGTCGATGCTGGCAAGCGTGCGCCGCAGCTCGTCGAGCACGGCGTCGCAGGTCTGCTGATACTGCGTTGCAAATTCGCTCATGATTTATCCTCCGATCACTTCTCTGCGTAGGCAGTCAAGCTCGTGCAGGCTCTCCGCCATCCGGTCGCGTTTGATGCAGGTGCTGCCCACCACGAATTGCTCCACGGTGTCCTTCCCGTAAGCACGGATGTTGTCCTGCGAGATTCTGCCGTCCAGCTCGATTTTCGTAGGTAAGCCGCGCTCGTCGATCATCCTGCGAAGCTCGCGGATCTTGCGGTCGGCGTAGGCCACCTGTTTTTCGCCCTTGACAAAGGCATAGCCGGGATTGATGAGCATCAGCAGGACGGTGTCGCACTTTTCCAGCACATATTCCAGGGTGGAAAGGGGCGTGGAGGGCTTCAGGGCCACGCCCGCCCGGACGCCTCTGGCGTGGATCCGGTTCAGCATGCCGTCGATGTGGGGCTGGGTCTCGGCGTGAAAGACGATCTGCTGAACGCCGAT
>JAQXWB010000030.1 GCA_029225225.1 Bacillota bacterium
CCTGATCGAAGGGGATCCACGTCTCAAGGACAAAGTATGATACTCGTTTTGTCCTCGCCTGGCTGCGCCAGGCTGCGGCGAGGCTTCGATTCTTGATAAGCTGTCTCGCTACGCTTCGCCATCTTATCAAGAATCGAAGCCGTTTGGAGGGACACAAGTTGTAAACCATGTCCCTTCACAAATTGTAAACCATGTTGCTATTGACATGATAGCCGCCCCTACGAAAGAGATTGCAATCCTTGCGGTAGGAGCGGCTATCAGCCGCCCGGTGCAGGAACTACCGTTTTCCTACAGGCTTATTTCTGTCAGCCCTGCTGCTTATGCTCCCAAAGGCGAATCTCCTTGGCGCTCTCATACAGGCGGACATAGCTTGCGTGGCGCGTCGGCTCTATTTTGCCCTCTTGCAACGCCCTAAGCACCGCGCAGTCCGGCTCATGGATATGCGCGCAGTCGTGATAGCGGCAATGTCCGAGATAGGGCGCAAAATCCGGAAAAGCGTATTGCAGATTCTCCTTCAGAATCAGCTCCATCTGCTCCGTGTCGAAGGAGGAAAACCCCGGTGTGTCGATCACACAGGTGCCCTCCGGCAGGCAGTAAAGCTCCACATGGCGCGTCGTGTGCCTGCCTCTTCCCAGCTTATCGGAAACCTCGCCCGTCTTAACGGCGAATTCCGCATCCATGCAGTTCAAGAGGCTGCTCTTGCCGACGCCGGAATTGCCCGTGAACGCCACGGTCTTGCCGCGCACCGCCGCGCGAAGCGCCTCGACGCCCTCGCCGGTCTCCGCGCTCGTCGGAATGACCTCAAAGCCCGCACGGCGGTAGATGCCGATGAGCTTTTCGCCGTCATTCAGATCGACCTTATTGACGCACAAGAGAATGGGTACGCCCCGATCACCCGCGATGGCAGCAACGCGGTCGATCAAAAACGGATCGGTCACCGGGTTCGCGCCCGATGCCAAAATGACCAAAGCGTCTAAATTGCTGACGGCGGGACGGACGAAGCTGTTTCTGCGCGGCGCGATCCGCTCGACCATACCGCGCCCGCGCTCCACGGAGAATTCCACATTGTCTCCGACGAGCGGGATGATATGCTCCTTGCGGAAGATCCCGCGCGCACGGCACTCCGTCACGCTGCCGTCCGCCGCCAAAACATAGTAAAAACCACTGAGCGCCTTGATAATGCGCCCGCTTTGCAGCTCGCTCATGCGTTACGGTGTCTCCGTTTCACTGCTCGAGGTTTCTTCGGTGGAGGTTGACTCTGTGGGCGGTTCTGTGGGCGGTTCCGTAGTCGGCTCCGCTCCCAATGAGACGTCAAGCACGACGACCGTTCCCTTTTCGACCTTGGAGTTCGGCATCTCGCTCTGGCTGATGACCTTGCCCGCTTCCACCGTCGGGTCATACATCTCGCGAACCTCATACATCAAGCCCGCATCCTTGAGCAGGCTGATTGCTTCCATCTTGGTAAAGCCGATCACAGGCGGAACGGTAACCTTACCGTCCCCGGTGCTGATATAGACCGTGACGGTGTCCTTTGCCTTGAGCTGGCTGCCTGCGGCAGGGTCTGTACGAGTGACTCTGCCCTCCTCTACATTGTCGCTTTCCTCTTCTAAGAAGATGATGCTCAAGCCGATATCCAGTGCTCGCAGGCGCGTTTCCGCGTTGCTGCGGGTATCGTTCTTCAGATCTGGCATATTATTTTGTCCGAGGCTGATATAGAGAATGACCTCCTGCCCCTTTTGGAGCTTCTCACCCGCATCCGGCTCGGTGCGCACAACACTGCCCTGTTTGACATCGCTGCTGTTTTCGTCCTTAACGACAATCTTCAAGCCGAGGTTCAGTGCCTCCAGCGTTTTCATGGCATTGGTCTCCGTCTCATTTTCAAGACGCGGCATTTCCTTTTCCTCGGTGCCCTTGCTGACGGTCAGTGTGACGGTACGCCCGCGCTTGACCATGTCGCCCGCCTTGGGGCTTTGCGCCATGACATAGCCCTCTTCATATTCGTCGCTGTAGTCAGACTTGACATTTCTGACATCAACGATCAGATCGGGATAGTCATCGGGATCAATATCCTCTAACCGCATGCCGATGAAGCTTTCCACTTCTACCTCGCCGTTTTCGATATCGGAGGTAGATTCGCTGTCCTTCGGTTCATCCGGCCCGCTGCCAATCAAGTTGACAATCAGGACGACGAGCAGAATCACAAACACTGCCACTGCCGCAACAATGGCGATGGTGAGATTTCTGCGGCGTTTCTGCTCGGCAAGCTCTTTTTCCCGTCTTGCGCGCTCGGCACGGCGTTCCTCCGGCGTTCTGCCGTCGGGATTCTTTGCCGCGCGCGCCGCCGCGTAGCGTTCCGCCTCGGTGCGGGTCATGCCCGGTCTTTGGGAAGCGGGCTTCGGTGTCTCCGAAGCAGCCACGCCGCCATAGAAGGTAATGGCAGGATTCTTGCGGAATTCCTCCATATCATGCAGCATCTCCGTGGCAGAGCCGTAACGGTCATCCGCATTCGCACTCATCGCGCGCATGACGATCTGCTCCAAGCCGAGCGGAATGCCGGGCATCAGCTCACTCGGGCGGCGTGCGTTGCCGTTGATATGCTGAATCGCGACAGAGACAGGCGTCTCTCCGTCATAAGGCGTGCGTCCCGTAAGCATCTCATACATCACAACGCCGAGGGAATACAGGTCGCTGCGGTTATCTACCCGCGCGCCCTTTGCCTGCTCCGGCGAGATATAATGCACCGAACCGAGCGCCTCGCGCGTGAGCGTGTTCTGCGCAGAGCCGACGCGCGCAATGCCGAAGTCCGCGACCTTGATGCTGCCGTCCTTCAGGATCATGATATTATGCGGCTTGATATCGCGGTGAACAATGCCGCGGCTGTGCGCGTGCTCCAGCGCCTTGGCGATCTGCATGGAAAAATGCAGCGTTTCACGCCAGTTCAGATTGATTTTCTTCTCCAAATACTGCTTGAGTGTGATGCCCTCAATCAGCTCCATGACGATATAGTCCGCATCCCCCGATCTGGAAACATCGTAGACGCTCACAATATTCGGATGCGACAGCATGGCGACTGCCTGCGACTCGGCATGGAAACGGCGGCGGAATTCCTGATTCCGCGAAAGCTCATCCTTCAGGATCTTAACCGCAACCAGACGGTTCAGGCGATGATCCAGCGCGCGATATACCACAGCCATGCCGCCCGTACCGATCACATCAAGGATCTCATAGCGGCTGTCCAGCAATCTTCCTATGTAATTCTCCATGGCAACTCCCTATTCCGCATACGCGGGCCCGCTCCAAACGGCGAACGGGTGCCGAAGTGTAATGTATCTCACAATGCGATCAAGACCGAGGTGACATTATCCGGTGCGCCTCGTTCCTTTGCGATTTCCAGCAGGCGCTGGCAGCAGTCATCCTTGCGCGCCCCATGAACCACCTCAAAGAGGATCTCCTGATCCGCCATCAAATTGGACAGTCCGTCCGTGCAGAGCAGGAAGCAATCCCCCTTCACGGCGGAAACGCGGAACACATCGGCAAAGACCTGTTTTCCGGTACCCACGGCACGGGTAATCAGATTTTTGCTCGGATGGTTTTTTGCCTGCTCCGGTGTCAGCTCGCCCCGCTGCACCATCAGCTCCACCACGGAATGATCCGTCGTGACACAGGTCACGCCGTCAGCATTGATGAGGTAGACGCGGCTGTCTCCGATGTTGAGCACAAGCGCCGCCTTTTCATAGATCAGCGCCGCGACAAGCGTCGTGCCCATGCCGCTGTATTCCTCGCTGAGCTGTGACTGCTCAAAGACCGCAATATTCGCCAGCGACGCAGCACTGCGCAGCATCCGCTCCGCCTCCTGCGGCGTATGCTCCGCAGAAAAGGAGCGTTTGACCTCCTCGGAGAACACCTCGCTGGCAAGGCGGCTTGCCACATTGCCCGAACGGGCGCCGCCCATGCCGTCACAGACGACAGCCAGCAGCGCGTTTTCACTGAGCCGTTCTATGCGGTAGGCGTCTTGATTTTGTTCTCTTACATTTCCGGTATCAGTCAGTCCCCAGACCTCCATCAACCTCACTTCCTTCCGTTTTCCCGTTCAAAGTTGCGGCGGAGCTGCCCGCAGGAGGCGTTGATATCGCTGCCGAGCGTCCTTCGCACCGTTGCGGGAATGCCGTGCTGCTCCAGCGCCTGCTGAAACGCGCGCACCGTCTCCGGCAGGCTGGGCTTCAGCGGACTTTCCGCCACATCGTTGAGCGGGATCAAATTCACATGCGCGGCAATCCCGCGCAGTTTTTTGATGAGGATCTGCGCCATTTGCGGTGTATCGTTGACATCGCGGATCATAGCGTATTCAAACGAGATGCGTCTGCCCGTTTTCTCAAAATAGCGTTTGCACGCATCAAGCAGGACATCTACGGGATATTTTCGGTTAATCGGCATGATACTGCTGCGCACCTCATCCGTCGGTGCATGCAAGGAGACGGAGAGCGTCAGTTGAAGGTTTTCCTCCGCCAAGCGGTCAATCTTGTCCACAATGCCGCAGGTCGAGAGGCTGATATGGCGCATGCCGATGTTCATGCCCTCAGGCGAATTGACAAGGTGTAAAAAACGCAGGACGGTATCATAGTTGTCCAGCGGCTCACCGATGCCCATGAGGACAATATTGGAGATTGAAAGTCCGGAGTCCAGCTGCGTAAAAAGCACCTGATCGAGCATTTCCGAGGGTGTCAGACGCCGCACCAAGCCGCCTAAGGTAGACGCGCAGAACGCACAGCCCATCGGACAGCCGACCTCCGAGGAGATGCAGACGGTGTTGCCGTGATGATAACGCATGAGAACGCTTTCCACACAGTTTCCGTCCGTTAGACGCCAAAGATATTTTATGGTTCCATCCTTTTTGGATTCCAAGCGGCGGGCGACGGTCGGATACGGCAGTGCGTAATTCTGCGCCAGCTTTTCCCGCAGGGGCTTTGCGAGATTTGTCATCTCGTCAAAGCTCCGCGCGCCGCGATGCAGCCAGGTATAGACCTGCCCCGCGCGGAATCTCGGTTCGCCGAGTACGGCAGTGAACTCCTCCGTCAGCTCGGCAAGGGTCATGGATTTGATGTCCTTCAAGGCTTCCTCCTGAATTTGCAGATAAAGAATCCGTCCGTGCCGTGATCGCACGGCAAAAGCGTCGTCATCGCACCGGACGAAATGCCGGAATTTGCGGGAAACTCCACCGTCTCGGCAGTGAAGTCGGGGTGCGTTCTTAAAAATTCCTCCGCGACCGCCTCGTTCTCCCGCCGCAAGACGGTGCAGGTGCTGTAGAGCAGCACGCCGCCGTGCCTGACATAGTCCGCCTGGTGCGCTAAGATCGCGCTTTGCAACGCGGGCAGACGCTCTGTTTCCGCAAGCGGCTTATAGCGGATATCCGGCTTTTTGCGGATCACGCCGAGTCCGGAGCAGGGCACATCCGCCAGCACCGCGTCCATTGCTTCACGCCATTCGGGAACCCGCTCTGCGGCATTTTGCAAACGCGTTTGTAAGATCGAAATGCCGAGCCGAGCCGCGCCGTGTTCAATCAGCTTCAGCTTATGCGGATGAATGTCGCAGGAAATCAGCTCTCCTCGATTCTGCATCGCTATGGCAGCGGCAAAGCTCTTGCCGCCGGGCGCGGCGCAGCAATCAAGCACGCACATTCCCGGCTGTAGACCGGCGGCGCGCACGGCTAAATTTGCCGCCGTGTCCTGCGCGTAAAACAGCCCCTCCCGATAGGCGGAAAGCTGCTCTAAATTTCCCGTGCCGCTGACAATCAGGCAGTCGGGAAGATACGGGTGCGGCTTGACCCGTGCACCGGCTTCTGTTAAAGCGTCACGCACCTGCGCAGCCTCCGCGCGAAGCGTGTTAACCTGCAATACCGTATCGGGCGTTTCGTTATCGCTCCGCATCAGCCGCTCCGCCTTCTCCTGCCCGAATTCCTGCGCGAACAGTTGGGCAAGCGCCTGCGGATGGCTGTATCGGATCGCGGGATCTCTCGGCAGCTCCAACGGCTGCGCCCGCAGAATCGCGCGCAAAACGCCGTTGACCAGCCGCGCGGCGGTAGGATTGGCAAAGCGTTTGGTCTGCTCCACCGCCTCGTTAACGGCGGCGGAGGCGGGAATTTTATCGGTAAACTCGAGCTGATACACCGCAAGGCGCAAGATATCGCGCACCACGGGCTGCAATTTCCCGCGCGCAAATGCATCAATACGGTAATCCAGCAAAATCCGGTTTTGCAGCACGCCGTAGCAAAGCCTGCTTGCCAGCGCCGCATCTCGGCGATCCATATCGGAAAGCCGTTCTTTGAGCGCGCCGTCTGCCCACGCGCCGCCCTTACGGCAGTCGATCAGAGCAAGCAGCGCGGCGTCTCTCGCACTCGCCGCCATATTATAATTCAATCGGATGCCCGCGGAAATAGTCCGGCGCGGGCATTTTCTTGCCGCCGTCGGCTTGCAGACAGGTAATGACCGCCACATCCCCGCCGCCGCAGGCGATCTCCAAGCCCTGTTTGGTGAGCGCCAAGAGCGTTCCCGGGGCTTGTTCGGTTTTCTTCTCCGTCGGGCGCACGGCGTAGATCTTGAAGCGCTTCCCCGCAAGCTCGGTCGTCGCCACGGGCCACGGGTCAAGTCCGCGCACATGGTCGATGATCTCACGGATCGGGCGCGTCCAGTCAATCGGGCACAGCGCCTTTGTCAGCATCGGCGCAAAGGTCGCCTTTTCGTGCTCCTGCGGGATGCGTGTCGCCGTCCCCGCCTCGATGCTGCGCAGCGTGTCGCACAGCAGAACGCCGCCGATCTCGGCAAGGCGGTCGAGCAGGCTCTGCGCGTTCTCATACGGCTCAATGGGCGTCTTGCGAATCTCAATGATATCGCCCGCGTCCATCTCCGCCGCCATATACATCGCGGTCACGCCCGTCTCGTCCTTGCCGTTCAGAATCGCCCATTGGACGGGGCCTGAACCGCGCAGCTCCGGAAGGATGCTCGCGTGGATATTCACGCAGCCGAGGCGCGGGATGTCCAGCACCCGCTGCGGCAAAATTTTGCCGTAGGCGACAACTGCGATCACATCCGGCTGCAAAGCGCGCAGCTCCTCCACAACCGCGTCGTCCTTGAAGGTCGTCGGCTGAAAAACGGGCAGTTCCGCTGCAAGCGCAACCTTTTTTACCTCGGACATCTCCAGCTTCATGCCGCGGTTTTTCGGCATATCCGGTTTCGTATACACGCCGACAATTTCAAAGGAATCCGCAAGCAGACGTTTTAAACAGGTCGCTGCGATATCCGGCGTGCCCATGAATACGACTCTCATGCTTCCTCCTGCCCCGACTGTATTGCTTCGATCTCCTCGTCTGTCAGCTTGCGGTAGGCGATCTCAGTATAAATGTGCCCGTCCAAATGGTCACACTCATGGCAAATGCAGCGCGCGATCAGCTCCTCGCCCTCCATCTCGAACCAGTTGCCGTCGCGATCCTGCGCGCGAACCTTGGCATAATTCGGGCGCTTGACAAGCCAATACTCCCCGGGCACGCTGAGGCACCCCTCCATGCCGTCCTGCTCACCGCTCGTCTCGATGATCTCAGGGTTAACCAGCTCGACGATCTCGTCGCCGGTATCAATGACGACCACACGGCGCAGAATACCCACCTGCGGCGCGGCAAGTCCCACCCCGCACGCCTCCACGACCGTCTCCGCCATATCGTCCAAAAGCGTATGCAGCTTATCATCAAATTTCGTCACAGGCCTGCAAACCTTATGCAGCGCAGGCTCATCCGCCGTCAAAATGTTTCTCAGTGCCATAATACTCTCCTATTCCACGCCGTTGATGTCGGCATACAGCCCGACATCCCGCGTTTTCTTTGCAAATTCCCGCACCAAATGTGCAACGAGCTGACGGAGCGTGCGCGTATTGCGGCAGCTCAGCGTCAGTCGGCAGCGATAGTGATAGTTGACTCTCGCCACCTGCGCAGGCGCGGGGCCGAGCAAGTCAACCTGCTCCGCGTGATAGAACTCGGACTGAAGCTGCGCCCGCAGCGCGGCGGCAAAGCGCTGCGCTGTCTGCCAAGTTTGCTCCTCGACCCGTCCGTGAAAGGTCACGGTGATCAGGTCACGGAAGGGCGGGCAGCCGCGCAGCTCCCGCAAGGGCAGCTCCTGCCGGTAAAAGGTGTCGTAATCCTGCCTTGCGGCAAGCTCGATCACTTGGTTTTGGGGCGTCATTGTCTGAATGATCGCGCGCCCGCCCGTCTGACCGCGCCCCGCGCGCCCGACAACCTGTGTGATCATACTGAAGGTCGTCTCAGCGGCGCGGTAGCTGCCGACATAGAGCGACATATCCGCGTCGAGCACGCCGACCAGCGTGACATTTTCAAAATTCAGCCCCTTCGTGACCATCTGTGTGCCGAGGAGAATGGGAATTCTATCCTCTTCAAAGCGGTGCAAAAGCTTTTCGTGCGTATTGACGGCGGAAACCGTGTCCGCGTCCATGCGCAGCACCTCGCTCTGCGGCAAAAGCGCCGCAAGCTGCTCCTGCACCTTCTGCGTGCCGAAGCCGATTTGCTTCAAATGTCCGCCGCAGACCGGGCAGCGTTTCGGCATCGGCTCGGAGTGCCCGCAATAGTGGCACATCAGCCGCCCGTTGGCATGGTGATAGGTCAAATTGACCGTACACGCAGGGCAGGCAGGCACATACCCGCAGTCTACGCAGGCAACCATACGGCTTGTGCCGCGCCGATTCAAAAACAAAATGGACTGCTGTCCTTTTTCCTGATTTTCCCGCAGCGCGCGCAGCAAAGGCGCGCTGATCGCGGTGGGGTTTCCCTCCTTCAGCTCCCGCTTCATATCCACAATCTCCACCGGCGGCAGTGCCATGCGGTTATAGCGGTTACGGAGGGTATATAGGCAGTAGCTCCCGTTTTTTGCGCGGTACATCGTCTCGACGGACGGCGTGGCGGAGCCTAACAGCACGAGGGCGTTTTCCTGCGCGCCGCGGTAGATCGCCACCTCCCGCGCGTGATAACGGGGCGAATTCTCGGATTTATAGGTATGCTCCTGTTCCTCATCGACAATGATGAGTCCCAAATTCCGCGCAGGCGCGAAGATCGCCGAACGCGTGCCCAGCACAACTTTTGCTTCGCCGCTTCGGATACGCTTCCACGCATCGTAGCGCTCCGTAATCCGAAGTCCGCTGTGTAACACCGCTACGCCGTCTCCGAAGTGGGCGGCAAACAGCGCCAAAAGCTGCGGCGTGAGCGAAATCTCGGGCACGAGCAGTACAGCGGAGCGGTCGCGCGCCAAGCAATCGTAAATCAAGCGGATATAGACTGATGTCTTTCCGCTGCCGGTCACGCCGTAAAGCAGAGCAACGCCGGGCTTTTCCTGCACGCTCTGTCTGACCAAACCGTCAAAGGCGCGCTGCTGTTCTTCATTTAGGGTCGGCGGCACTTGCGGGGCAGTCGCGGGCAGCTCCGGCAGACGCAGGCGTTCCTCCTCCAAGAAGGATAGATAGCCCATCTGTTCCAAACGCCGCAGCGTGGCACCCGTCGCGCCCGTAAAATAGCAAAGCTCCTTCGTCGCGCACTCGCCCAGCGTCACCATCAGCTCCAGCACCGCCGTTTGCAGCGGCGCGGAGCGTTGCTTTGCGGCAGCATATTGCAGCGCCTCCTCTGAAGATACCGTAAGCAGCGCAATGCGCTCGGTCTTGTCCTTGACGCGGCGGCTGCGGTCACTGTGGCAGCACAGGAGCTTCTTTTTCAAAAGATAGCGCAGTGCTTTGCGCAGCGGCTCCTCGTCATACTGCTTGCGCAGCAGGGAAATCTCCGCGCTTCCGCCGAGGTCGGCAAGCGTCTGCATCACGCTTTTTGCAACCGGCTGCCGCGTGATCGCGCGCTCCCAGTCCGCGTTTATGATCTCATAGCGTTCCTTTTCCTGAAACCAGACCCCGGCGGGCAGAATCGCCTTGACCGCGTCATAGAAGGTGCAAAAGTACCGTTCGCGCAGAAACGCCGCAGTGTGCAGCATCCGCTCGTCGAGCAGCGGCTGCTCCTCCAGCGCTTCCAAGACAGGCTTCAGCTTGCTCTCATCCCCCTGCGTCAGCGCAAGGACAATGCCCTCGCAGCGCTTATTGGCGCGCCCGAAGGGGACGCTGACCCGCAGACCGACCGAAACGTGCACGCCGTCGGGAACGCGGTAGTCATAGGGCTTGTCGATGGCATAGATCGCAGCGGAAACGGCAATTTTTGCGATCATCGTCAGCCCTCCTCTCGGTTACAGGCGGCGCAAACGCCCGTCCGTGTTTCTTATTCCTTGATCGACGCGACAAGCTTTCCTTCTGCGACCTCTTGGATCGCGAGGGTGACGGGCTTCTCCGGCAGCGGCTCGTGGAAGGTCTCAGACTCGATTGAGATCTGGCGCGCGCGGCGCGCGACCACATTGACCATCAGATAACGGCTGTCGATATTCTTCAGCAGCTCAGACATTGCGGGATATAACATATTACATTTCCTCCTTGAGTTGAATCTTCCGGTAAGGCGGACGGCAGCCTTCCGCGCTCAGAATCGCGCAAAGCTCGTCCGCAGCGTGAGAAACGGAATCGTTAATGATAATGTATTGATATTGCTCGGCGAGGGCGCATTCCTGCAAAGCGATATGCAACCGCAGATCAGCGACCTCAGGGGCGGTATCGCCTCTGCCGTTCAGGCGTCTGCGCAGCTCCTCAAGCGAGGGGGGGGCAATAAAAATCGAGATCGCTTCGGGCAGCCGTTTGAAGACCTGCAACGCGCCCTGCACATCAATCTCCAGCACGACATTCTCTCCCCGCGCGGACGCTTCTTTGACGGGTTTTTCCGGCGTGCCGTAATAGTTTCCTGCATAAAAGGCATGCTCCAGCAGCTCTCCGTCCGCAATCATCTGCTCAAAGCGCGGCTTATCCACAAAGTAATAGTTCACGCCTTCGACCTCGCCCGGACGCGGCAGTCTTGTCGTTGCCGAAACGGAAAATCGAAGCGATGGATCGCGCCGCATAACTTCCTTCAGAATCGTCCCTTTCCCAACGCCGGAGGGACCTGAGATAATAATGATTCTTCCCTGTGTCACTGTTCTTCCTCCTCGCTGAAGTCTTCGCCGTTTTTCGCCTGTAAGCGCCGCGCAATCGCCTCCGGCGTGATCGCCGAGAGGATAACATGGTCAGTGTCCATAATCAGCACGGCGCGGGTCTTTCTGCCGAAGCTGGCGTCGATCAGCATGGCGCGCTCCTTTGCCTCCTGCACCAGCCGTTTCACGGGTGCGGAATCGGGACTCACCACGCTCAAAAGGCGTTCGGCGGAAACCATATTGCCAAATCCGATATTGATCAGTCTCATAGCCGTCACTCGATGTTCTGGATCTGCTCGCGGATCTTTTCCAGCTCCGCCTTGATCTCCACGACATTGCGCGCCTGCTCGAGATCATTGCCCTTAGAACCGATCGTGTTCGCCTCGCGGTTCATCTCCTGCAAGAGGAAATCGAGCTTTCTGCCGATTGCGCCGCCTTCGGAGAGCAGTGCCTCCAATTGGCTCAGATGGCTGCGCAGACGGACAGTCTCCTCATCCACCGCGATCTTATCGGCAAACAGCGCCGCCTCGGTCACGATGCGGCTTTCGTCGATTGACTTGTTTTCCAGCACCTCTCGGAGCTTATTCTCCAAACGGGCGCGATATTCCCGCAGCGTGACGGGACTGCGTTGCTCCACCTTCTCCACGAAGGACAAAATCACTTTTGCGTGCGCACGGACATCGGCGGCAAGCGCCGCGCCCTCCCGCTCTCGCATAATGTTATAAGTAGCAAGCGCCTCCTTGGCAACGGAGACGATATCCGCCGTATTCCGCTCCTCATCCTCCTCCGGCTTCTCCACAACAAAAACCTCAGGCAGTCGGGAGAGGGACATTGCGCTGATATCATCGCGCACGCCATACTCCGCGACAACGGTACGCAGCGCATTCAGATAGCCCTCCAGCACAGGGCGGTTGAGCGATACGCGGACATTTTCCTCCGCCGTGGCATTCACGCCGACAAACACATCGACCTTACCGCGCGCAACGCCGGCTTTTACCGTCTGCTTGATCGCGTCCTCCGCATAGGAGAAGGCACGCGGCAGCTTCACGGTGCAGTCTAAAAAACGATTATTCACGGAACGCAGCTCTACGGTAATCTCGCGTCCGTTCAGCGTTCGAACGGCGCGCCCGTAGCCTGTCATACTATGGATCAAAACAGTTTCCTCCTTTTAACGGCAGCAATCACACAGGCAGTTCATACACATCAGCGTGCTGCAAAGACCGCAAAGGTCGTCCGTCTGACTTGAGCCGTATTCCTGCTGTCGGTAGGTATACGCGCCGCCGCCGGAAGCAGCGTTCGCAGCGTTACGGTATTCGTAGTTCCCCGGCTCCATATTGCAGGCGATGCGGAAATTCTGCGCCGCCTCGTCCATCCAGCCCCGCCGCTGCGCAATCACGCCCCGCAGATAGTACCACTCGGCGTTATGGGTCGCAATACCGTCTAACTTTGCCTCTGCGGCATCAAGCCTGCCCTGTCGAATCAGCTCACGCACCTCATTCAGTTCCCCTGTGGAGGACTGCCCTTGGTAGCTCGCGGAGTTGGAGGAAGCGGAGGTGGTTCCGCCCTTCATCAGGGTATCATACGCCTCGTTGATCTCCTTCATTTTCTCCTGCGCAAGATCCGCCAAGGGGTTATTGGCATAGTTATCGGGATGATATTTTCTCGCTAAATCGCGGTAGGCTTTCTTGATTTCGTCCTCGGAAGCGCCGTGCGGCACGCCCAAGACCTCATAGGGGTCTTTCATTGTTTCTTTCCTCGCTTCTTCTTTCGGAAAGTACCGGCGGCTACACTGTGCAGCACCGCGGGCAGTCCGTAGTAAATGATATTCTTTCTGATCTCGTCGTCATCAGAGGCGGGCAAAAGCTCCAGCGCAGAGGCCGCCATGCTGATGGAGGCATCCACCGTATCCATAAGACACTGCTTGTCCCGCTCCGAAAGCCTGCCTCCCTGCAACGCAAAACGGTATCGTAAGGGGTTATAGCTCCCGCTGCGCTCGTCCTTCGGCAGATCCTCCAGCGCGTCCGTCAGGTAGAGAAAGCGCCCGACATGATAAAGCAAAAGCTCCGTTACTCTGCGCTCCCCCTCGTCCGTCCGATACGCGGCGCACGCCCGCAGGAGCGCGGCAAACGCATCCGCAGCGCGGTCGATGCTCGCGCAATTTTGATCCTCCAACGCCTGTAGGCGCGAAAGCTGTTGGGCAAATACGGCGTTCTCCGCCGGACGGCGTTCACTTGCCTTTTGATATGCCTTACGGTACAGCCGCTGCGCGGCTTTTGAGGCAAGCTTGCGGAAATACCTTCCGTCCCGTGCCGCGTCGCGGAGCTTCCATACGCTTAACAGGATTGAGAGATCCGCCGCGTAGGTCATCTCCCCGCCGTCCGGCAGGCAGTCCTTTTTACAAAACGGTCTTGCGGGGCAGCTGCAACGCTCCGTCGGTGCGCCCTCGCCGTCGTGCAGGACAAAGTAGAGGAAGGTCATATCGTAATTGACCAAAAATCGGGCACGGAAGCCGTAATTGTCCTTGAGGCTTCGGCAAAGACCGCAATACGCTGCCCGATAACGCGTTTTTCCCTGCTCCGAGAGCAGGTCTTTGCGGGGTAATACATATCCAAACATGATTATTTCACGAATCCAGTGATCGTATAAGCAGGCGGACGCTTCTTCAACCTACGGTCGTACAGTACGGCGGGAAGCAGTCCGAGGACAAAGCCGCCCGCGCCGATTGCAGCCGACCAACCGCCAAGCGCGTAAGCGGCGAGATAACCGATCAGAAACAGCAGCAGAGGCAGAAGATACAACAGCGCCGCCGAGAGCAGCACCGTGCGGCTCTCGGATTCGAGCCATACGATATCGCCGCGCTTTGCGTCCACGGGATTTTCCGCAGCGACGCGGAGCGTCTGCTCCACCGCGCCGCAGCCGCCGCATTTATGGCAGTCGCCGCTGCACGCGCTCTTGCGGGCAATCAGTACTTCCGCCCGTCCGTCAGGCAGAAGCGAATCGACCGTTGCCTTCGTGCGCATCGTCAGTCTCCCGTCTCGGGTACAACCTCAATGATCTGCACCGTATATGGGCCGCCGATCACGCCTGCCGTCGTCGTTGCGGGCAGAGAAACCTGCAAGGTCAAGGTTTTGGTCGTCGGGTCATAGTCGTTTTTCATGTCCGCAGTGATTTTAATGTCCTCCGCGCTCAATGCATTGACCGCTTCCGATCTGCCCCGCACTTGGATCACAACGCTCTGTTCACCGAAGCCCATCGTTTCATCGTCATTCAGGCGGGTAATACTCGCGCATGGGACGGTAAAGCTTTTCGTGGTCAGCCCATTGAAGCGCAGCAGAATCTTGACGGTAGAATCGGTGGCGCGGTTCGTCACACCCGCAGGCAGGTCGGGTGTGATGGTCCATGTCTTTGCGCCGACGATCTTTCCGAGATCAATTTCAAGAATCTCAATGTCATCCAAATTGCGCAGCGCTTCCTCCGAACCGGTCACGCCAATGGTAGGCGGGTCGATGGTGCAGGTCACATCCTCCTCCGTCGCGCCCCCGCCCGCAATCAGCTTGACCTTCAAATTGACCTGCTTGTACGCCAAGACAGGCACGGTCACACGCACGGTCGGCGTAGAAACCGAGACAAATTCGCTTACGGAAAGCTCCTCGCCCTCCTTGTCGACGAATCGGTATTCCATATCCTCGCTGATGTTATTTGTCGCGTCCGTCAAGTCCACCGTCACTATCGCGTGGTCAATCTTTCCGACCTCTTCGGAAGGGCCGCTGACCGCGAGGGTTTCGTTGCTCAAGGTCGCGGGATCGCGGACATAGCCGGAGGCAGGCTCGCCGACATATTCCACCGTTACGGGAATCTCCGGACGCTCCTTATATTCGCTTACCTTTACCTTGATCTTATTGGAGCTTGCGCTGACAAGGCTGATATCGCCCGAAGCCACGGTGGAAGGCGGGTCGAGCGTCCAGCTCACCTCATATTCCCCGGGACGGTCAATGTTGCTCACATCCGCGATAGCCTCCAAAGACGAGCTGTTCAACTCCTTCAGATCGGAACGTCTGCCGGAGATTTCAACGGTCACGGTCTGTCCTTCGCCGCCCGTCAGCATCAGATTATTGCTTGTCAGCTCACCCGTGCCGACAATACGCACCTTGATATCCGAGATCCGTGCGGTATCATTGGGGTTGACCACCGTGACGGCATAGAACCATAGACCGATGGACACAAACAGCGCCAGCAGGAAAGAAAGTATCTTATGTTTTTGCATCCTCATCATCCTTTTCTCTGCGTTTTTTCCGCAGGAGCTTCAAGGGATTCCATGTTTTCTCCTCCGTCTTCGGTGCAAGCTCATTGAGAAGCAGCTTTTCCAGCGTCTGCGGTGCCAGATGGCGCTTGAGCATCCCGCCGACAGCAACGGAAATGGTGCCCGTTTCCTCCGAGACGATCACGACCACCGCGTCGGAAACCTCGCTCATGCCGATGGCAGCGCGATGCCGCGTGCCGAGGTCGCTGCTGATGTTGCGGTTCTGCGTCAGCGGCAGGACGCATCCCGCCGCCGCGATTCTTTCGTTTCGAATGATCACCGCACCGTCGTGCAGCGCTGCCTTTGTGAAGAAGATATTGCGCAGCAGCTCGGAGGAGACCTGCGCATCAATCACCGTGCCGGACTTCTGATACTCCATCAGCGAGGTATCCCGCTCGAACACAATCAGCACGCCCGTGCGCTCTTTGGACATTGTCTCACAGGCGGAAACCGTCTGGGCGATCACGCGGTCGATTTCCCGCTGCTCCTCCTTCATAGAGACCACCTCACGCAAGGACTTGCCTCCGATTTTTTCCAGCATACGCCGCAGCTCCGGCTGGAACATAATGACCAACGCGATCAGACCGATTTCCAAGATCTTGTCGAGCAGGTAATTCATCAGATACATATTGAGCAGTTGGGTCACGACCGTCAACGCCAAGATGATCACGATACTCTTAGCGATACGCGCTGCGCCCGTGGTCTGGATCATTGTGATGATGCCGTAGATGATGAATGCAACCACCAGAATATCAATGATGTCCATGATTTTAATTGTGGGCAGCATGGCTGTGAAATCCTTGAAAAATTCGAATATAGCATCCATAAGCAAAACTCCGCTTATACTTTATTTCAATGATTATATCCGATTTTCGTTCCAATAGCAAGTAGGAAACTTTGCTTTTTCTGTCGCGCCGAAGAGTTTTTTACACAGGTGTGCAAATTCTCGTGTCTCTTGTGTCGTATTAAATGCAGAAAAGCTCGCGCGAACCGTGCCGCTTTCCTTTGTACCCGCACTCTCATGCGCCAGCGGCGCGCAATGCAGACCGGCGCGGACGGCGATGCCGAACTTGCTCAAGCGTGCCGCCGCCTCCTCGCAGTCCGCATTTTCGACGGTGAAGGAGAGTACGCCGCTCTGGTTTTCCCCCGTGTAAAGGCGCAATTGCGGAATCTCGCGCAGTTGCGCGGTCAATTGCCGTAACAACCGCTGCTCATGCCGCAATATCGCCTGCGGTGTTTTTGCGCGGACAAACCGCAGTCCCTCCGCAAGCCCCGCAATGCCGCAGACATTGTGCGTTCCCGCCTCCAAACGGTCGGGAAGGAAGTCCGGCATAGCCTGCTCGGCAGAGTTGCTGCCCGTGCCGCCAAATAGGAGCGGCTGTCCGCCGTCTGCGCACAGTAGAATCCCCGTCCCCTGCGGACCGTACAGTCCCTTGTGCCCGGGCATGGCAATGAAGCGCGCCCCGGTCTGCGTAAGGGAGATGGGCAGGATCCCCGCCCCCTGTGAGGCGTCGATAATCAGGGGCACGGCATACTGTCTGCACAGCGCGGCGATCTGCGTCAGCGGCAGAATATAGCCGAAGACATTTGACACCTGTGTGCAGACCGCGGCATGCGGCTTCTGACGAAGTGCGTCGTCAAAGGCAGCGAGGGCATCCTCCTGCGAAAACAGGCGCGTTCCCGCCACCGTCACTTGCGCTTTTTTCGCATACAGCGGGCGCGTTACGGCGTTATGCTCAAAGCCCGAGATCACCACGCGCCCGCCCTCCGGCACAAGCGTTTCGATGGCGATATTCAGCCCGTGCGTGGCGTTCATCGTGAAAACCACCTGCTCCTCTGTCGCACCGAACAGCTGCGCGGCAAGAGAGCGGCAGTCAAAGACCGTCTGCGCCGCCGCTTCCGCAGCCGCATAACCACCGCGTCCGACACTTGCGCAGCGGTGCATTGCCTCCTGCACGGCGCGCGCGACACGCGGCGGCTTTTGCAGCGTGGTCGCCGCGCTGTCAAAATAGATCATTCCGTCACCTCCCGCCATTGTCCGCTCTCGTCCTTGCGGTAGATACTGCTGTATTGAATTTCCGCCTGCTTGAGCGCCTGCTTTGCACGCGCCACAGTGTCGCCCCGCACCCGAAGGCTGTAGCCGCAGCCCTGCTGCTGCAATTGCTTCGGCGTGCGCACGGTAAGGCTTTGGATTCCCATCGCCTCGAGGATGCGGCTGCCTCGCATTGCCGTCGTCACGGAGCGGAAGGTAAAATAATCGTCATACATTGAAGCAACCCCTCCCATACCATCGTATGGTTCACCGCCTCATTTTGACACGCCCCGCCAAAAAACGACTGCCCGTCTTTGAAAGTTTTTACACAACTTAATACAAACTTAATTTCTTTTGGGTTATAATTTTAACAATTCTCGGGTAGGATATAAGTGTACTTGATGATTCTCTTTTTCATTTTCCCCTCTATATTATACGGATTCCGCAGACAAGCGACCCTTGTCTGCGGTTTTCTTTGCTTTACAGCTTCTCTTTTCCATGATATAATGCGGAATAATGAAAGAGCGCTCCGCACAAATTCAGCCCCTGTAGGACGGGGACATGTCCCCGCCGGTGCGGGAACGACCAAGTATGTACAAAGAAGGTTCGTAGATTGCCACGTCGCTGCGCTCCTCGCAATGACAGTTGGGCCGGCCTTTCCGTGTCATTGCGTGGGCGCCTGCACCCGTGGCAATCTCATACAGGAACTATCAACTGCATACAAACCTATCCCCCGTACCGTCTGCCGCTTCGCGGTCGGCGGGGACACATGTCCCCGCACTGCATTCACTGTTCCGTTAAAGGTGGTGTTTCTAACGAAATTTACTGTCAAACCGAACAACGGTTTTGCCGTTGCTTCCATGCTGCTGATGGCGCTTTCCGCTGTGCTGCGGCTGATTTATTATCCGCAAAAAGCTCTCTCCTGCCCGGAGGCGTGGCTCTATCTGTACTTACCTCTGCTCTCTGTCGTGCTGTTTATCGTTTTTCTGCTCCTATGGGGCAAACGGACGCTTGTGCCGTTGTGCCTCCCTGTCACAGGAGGCGTAGCGTTTTTCATCCTCAAGGCATTCACCTTTGCCTCGCCGCAGCACACGGCGCTGTGCTGCGTGCTGTATACGGCCGTACTGGTGCTGACCTGTCTGATCTTCTGCGGCATTCTGCGGATCAAATGCCTGCTCTATCCCCTGTTCGCTCTGCCGCTGCTCGTCCATGCGGCAATGGATATCCATGAGCTGTTCTTTGCCGCCGAGCGCACGCCGCTTTCGGAATTTCCGCCCGAGGCATCGGTGCTGTGCATCATGGCCGCCCTGCTCTGCCTCGCCATTGCGATGCAACAGCCCAGCCGATCGACTGATAAGGGAGACGCTTCATGAAAAGCGTCTCCCTTCAGCGTGTCGAAAAAGTCCCCGCCGTGTCATTGCGAGGAGCGAAGCGACGTGGCAATCTAATAAAAAAGTTTCGTATTCGCCGGAATACATACAAGATGCTAAATGATTCTGCGAGATTGCCACGACCCCTTCGGGGTCTCGCAATGACAAAACTGTAGTTTTTTTGACAGTCTGAAGGGAGACGCTTCATGAAAAGCGTCTCCCTTGTTGATTTCCTTAATAAGCCACGCCCCAATAGATCATGGTCTTTGCTTCTCTGCCGCAGATTGCGCACTTGTCTCCGAGCTTCTCCTGCGCGAAGGGCATGCAGCGGCTGGACATACCTGCTTCTTCCTTCATGCGGTTCTCGCAAGCCTCATCGCCGCACCACATCGTGCGGATGAAGCCGCCGTGCTCCTGCTGCAAACGCTTTGCCTCCTCGAGCGTTTCGGCGTCATAGATATGGTCGGTCAGGTTCTTTTTCGCCTTCTCGAACATGCCTTGGTGTACGGCGTCCAAAAGCTCCGCCGCTTTCGTCTCCAGCTCGTCGAGGCTGACAAAGGTCTTTTCGCCGTTGTCGCGGCGGACGAGAACGCACTGGTTATTCTCGATGTCCTTCGGCCCCAGCTCCAAGCGCAGCGGCACGCCCTTCATCTCATACTCGGCGAACTTCCAGCCGGGGCTTTGCTCGCTCTCGTCGATCTTCACCCGCACACCTGCCGCTTTCAAGCGCTCTGCGACCTCCCGCGCCTTGTCTAAAACGCCCTCCTTATGCATCGCAATCGGGATGACCACGAGCTGCACGGGCGCGATCTTCGGCGGCAGCACCAAGCCGCTGTTGTCGCCGTGGGTCATGATAATGCCGCCGATCAGGCGGGTGGAAACGCCCCACGAGGTCTGATGCGGGAATGCCTGCTGGTTGTTCTTATCGGTAAAATGAATGTCAAACGCTTTGGCAAAGCCGTCGCCGAAATAGTGGGAGGTGCCCGCCTGCAGCGCCTTGCGGTCATGCATCATGCACTCGATGGTATAGGTTGCCTCCGCACCGTTGAATTTTTCCTTGTCGGTCTTTTTGCCGCGCGTGACGGGCATGGCAAGCACATTTTCGCAGAAGTCCGCGTAGACATTGAGCATCCGCTCGGTCTCCTCGCGGGCTTCCTCCGCGGTCGCGTGCATGGTATGCCCCTCCTGCCAGAGGAATTCGCGGTGGCGCAGGAAGGGGCGGCTGGTCTTCTCCCAGCGCAGAACGCTGCACCACTGGTTATACATCTTCGGCAGGTCGCGCCACGAATGGATGATATCGCGGTAGTGTTCGCAGAACAGCGTCTCCGAAGTCGGACGGATGCAGTAGCGCTCCTCCAACTTATCGTTGCCGCCCATTGTGACCCACGCGCACTCCGGCGCGAAGCCCTCGACATGATCCTTCTCCTTTTGCAGCAGGGATTCCGGGATCAGCATGGGCATATAAACATTTTCCGCGCCCGTCTTCTTAAACTCCGCATCCAAGAGCTTCTGGATGTTCTCCCAGATCGCATAGCCGTAGGGGCGGTAAATGAACATGCCTTTGATAGAGGAGTAGTCGATCAGCTCCGCCTTTTTGCACACATCGGTGTACCACTGGGCAAAATCGACCTCCATATCCGTAATTTGCTCAACCTTCTTTTCCTTCGCCATTTCTGTATATCTTCCTTTCCCGCGCGGCGGCGGCAGTCATTCACTGATATTATAACACCTTTGTCAAGGGGCAGCATAAAATGGAGTGCGAAGTTTTCTCCGAAGGAGGCAGCCCTATGGTGCAGTTCACCGTTACTCTTGATCCCGTGGTCGCAGAATTCTATCGGCGCGTCGCGGAGCTGACGGATATTCCTGTGGAAACCGTGCTTTCCGACGCGCTTTTTAAGCTCGCGGGCGAGCTATCGCTGGAGGCGACGCGGAAAAAGTAGTTTCCGTCATTGTATTTTCCGCAAGAACCTGTTATAATGTAACCAACTACAGAGACAGAGGTGAATCGGATGAAATCAATCCGTGATGTTTACAAGATCGGCAAGGGGCCGTCCAGCTCACATACCATCGGTCCCGAGCGTGCCGCGAAGCTGTTTTTGCAGCGTTATCCGGATGCCGAACGTTACCGCGTCACGTTGTACGGCTCCCTTTGCAAGACCGGACGCGGGCACGGCACAGACCGCGTGCTTTTGGAGGTGCTGGGTAAGGAGCGCACGGAGATTGTCTTCTGCGACTACACAACCGAGCAGCTTCCCCACCCGAACACAATGGATTTCTTCGCCTATCAGGGCGAGGAGCAGGTCGGCTTCCTGCGCGTGCTCTCCATCGGCGGCGGCGACATCGTCGTGGACGGGGAGCCGCAGTCCGAAGCCGAGGAGGTTTACCCCGAAAACTCCTTCGCGGAGATTCAGCAGTTTTGTGCGTGGCGCTATATCTCGCTGAGTGAGTACGTCGAACTGAACGAGGGGCCCGAAATTTGGGACTTCCTCGCGGAGATCTGGCGGGCGATGAAGCGTTCGGTCGCCGTGGGTCTGCATACGGAGGGCGTTCTCCCCGGCGGTCTGAATGTCATGCGCAAGGCGCGGCATCTGTTCATGCAGGAGAAGGAAAACGAGCTGCCGCAGGTGCGCGAGCTGCGCATCGTCTGCTCCTATGCCTTTGCCGTCTCCGAGGAAAATGCCGGCAACGGCACAATCGTCACCGCTCCGACCTGCGGCAGCGCAGGCGTCCTGCCCGCCGTCCTTCTGTATATGCAGGAGCGGCATGACATCCCCGACGAAAAGGTATTGCAGGCACTTGCCGTGGCGGGTCTGTTCGGCAGCCTTGTCAAGCGCAACGCGTCGATCTCCGGCGCGGAGTGCGGCTGTCAGGCAGAGATAGGCACCGCCTGCTCCATGGCAGCCGCCGCCCTCTGCACCCTCATGGACAAGTCCATCGCCGAGACGGAATACGCCGCCGAGGTCGCCATGGAGCACCAGCTCGGTCTGACCTGTGATCCCATTTGCGGGCTTGTGCAGATTCCGTGCATCGAGCGCAACGCCGTCGCCGCCAAGCGCGCAATGGATGCGTTCAACCTCTCCTCCTTCCTCTGCGGCTCGAGAAACATCAGCTTTGACATGGTTGTGCGCACGATGAAGGAGACGGGTCAGCACATCAGCGCCAGCTACCGCGAAACCTCCGAGGGCGGTCTTGCCAAGCTCTACAACCGCCGCATGACATAAGAAAAGGAAGGTACATCATATGAAATTAGGTATCGTCGGACTGCCGAATGTCGGCAAATCCACATTGTTTAATGCCATTACCAATGCGGGCATTCCCGCGGACAATTATGCGTTCTGCACCATTGAGCCGAATGTCGGCGTTGTTGCCGTACCGGACGAGCGGCTGGAGTGGCTGCGGGATTTGCACAACCCGAAGAAATTCACCCCCGCCGTGATCGAATTCGTCGATATCGCGGGACTGGTCAAGGGCGCGTCGAAGGGCGAGGGCTTGGGCAACAAGTTCCTCTCCAACATCCGCACAACTGACGCGATTATCCATGTCGTGCGCTGCTTTGACGATTCCAATGTCACCCATGTGGAGGGCAGCACCGATCCCCTGCGCGACATCGACATCATCAATTTGGAGCTGATCTTCTCGGATGTTGAGATGTGCGAACGCCGTCTGGACAAGGCGCAGAAAGCAGCAAAGGGCGGCGACAAGCGCTTTTTGCATGAGATTGAGGTATTTCAGGGACTGCTTGCCCACCTGAACGAGGGAAAACTCGCCCGCACCTATGAATGCTCGGATGACGACCGCGTCCTGATCGCCACGAGCGATCTTCTGACGCTCAAGCGTACGATCTACGCCGCTAACATCTCCGAGGCAGAGGTGGAAGCCCCTGAAAACAACCCCTATTTTCAACAGGTCAAGCAGCTTGCGGACGCCGAGGGCTCTTTGGTTTTGCCGATCTGCGCAAAGCTCGAAGCGGACATCGCGGAGCTGGACGACCCAGAGGAAAAGGCAATGTTCATGGAGGAGCTGGGGCTGAAGGAGTCCGGCTTAGACCGTCTCATCAAGGCGAGCTATGACCTGCTCGGTCTGATCTCCTTCCTCACCGCGGGCAGCGACGAATGCCGCGCGTGGACGATCCGCAAGGGTACGAAAGCCCCGCAGGCGGCAGGCAAGATCCACAGCGATTTTGAACGCGGCTTCATCCGCGCGGAGGTCATCGCCTTTGAGGATATGAAGGCCTGCGGCACGATGGCAGCGGCAAAGGCAAAGGGCTTAGTCCGCAGTGAGGGCAAGGAATACGTCATGAAGGACGGCGACATCGTCAACTTCCTGTTCAATGTCTAATCCCCGCAGATTTTAACCCTGTAGAGCGGGGACATGTCCTAGGCCGGTGCAGGAACCACCGACTGCATACCAGCCGACGGCACGAGATTGCCACGACCAGTGTGCGCACTGGTCTCGCAATGACAGACAGGGTAACCTATTATGTCATTGCGAGGAGCGCAGCGACGCGGCAATCCCGTGCAGGCACCGATGTAACATATGCAGGTGCGGATAGACGACCCGCATCAAGAATCGCCGGGCTGACGAAAGCGTCAGCCCGGCGAGTTTTTTTATCTTTTCACAATGTTCTCAATATAGCGCATTAAGATCGTCGCGACCTGCGCTCTGGTGGCGTTGCCTTGGGGCAGGAGCTTGCCGTCGGAGCCGTTGATGATTCCCTCGCCGACCGTCCATAGCACCGCTTCTTTGGCATAGCCGCTGATCTTGTTCGCGTCAGGGAAGCTGCTGAGGTCGCCGCGCTTGCTTGTGTCGATGCCCTTCTTCTGTGCGTAGCGGAACAGGATCGCCGCCATTTGTTCGCGCGTGATCTTACCCTCCGGGTCGAATTTGCCATTGCCGACGCCGTTGACCACACCATTCGCCGCAGCCCACGCGACCGCGTCGATGTACCAGCCGCCGTTCTTTGCGTTCACATCCGAGAAGGTATTTTGATATCCCTTCGGCTGTCCTTCATACCGCCACAGCACCGTCACCAGCATCGCGCGGGTCATGGCCGTCTCCGGCTCGAAGGTATTCGCGCTCGTGCCGCCGAACAGCCCGTGGGTCACGGCGTAATCCACATACGGATGATACCATTCCTTGGTATTGACATCCACAAACTTCCCACTCGGGCAGTCCGCGCCGCCGTCACACGCCCCCTCTTTCATCCCGCAACGGCTGCAAATGCCGTTTACCATATTGTGTCCGAGCGCGGCGAGATAGTTATCCCGATAGCTGTCGCCGCAGGCGCAGGTGTGAAGCGTATAGCCCTGCTCTGTGCAGGTTGGAGATATCACCGTTGTCGTATAGCTGTGCTCGTGACCCTGCTGTTCGTTCGTGTCCTTGTACAGCCGCAGCTCGCAACGGCGGCAGTAATAGAGATAGCGCGCAACACCGTAGTCAACATATGCAGGATCGTCCAAAGCGGTTATGACCCAATTATGCCCCAGCGCGGCGGTCTGCGTCGGCTTTGTGAGCTGCTCACCGCAGGCGGCACAATGGCTGCCTCCTGTATAGCCGGGGCGGGTGCAGGTAGCGTCAATGGCAGCATTGGCGGTTACCTTGTGGCTGGCGGCAGCCGTCTTGCCGCTCACCTCGACGTAACCGCAAAGGGTGCAGGTCTTGCGGGTGAAGCCGCCGGTCTGACAGGTGGCGCTGAAAGTCTCCGTGACATATTTGTGGGAGGTGCAGCCCGCATTCGCGCGGAAGGTGATGCCGTTTTCGTTGGCATAGGTCTCCGCCGCAGTACCACTCGTGCCGTAGATTACAAAACCCGGGATAGTCTCGCTGCCGCCGAAGGGGTTATCCGGATCCGGCGGATAATAGCCGAGGCAATGCGATCCGAGATAGGTCACACTTTCGGGGATTGTAACGCCCTTGCCCGCGCCGTAGGAGAAGAAAGCGCTCTCCTCCAGCACGCGCAGGCCGTCATTCAGATGGATTGCCTTCAGGACGCCCGAGGAGAAGGCGTTCTCGCCGACGGTTCGCACCGTATCGGGCAGGACGATAGCTTCACAGGCGTGCGCGTTAAAGGCGACATCCCCGATGTACTGCACGCCGCCCAAGTTGATTGACCACAGGTTGACGCAATTGGCAAAAGCGTTCATATCCACACAGGTGCAGCTTTCCGGCAGGACAAGGCCGATCAGATTCGGCTGCTCATATTCCCATGTCCGTGTGCGGTGCTCAAAGATATAGTAGGGCGTAACGGCAGTGGTGCCGGGCTTGAGGGCGAGGACGGTGTTTTTCGGCATATCGCCCTTATAGGTGTAGGCGACAGAACCGAAATAGACCGGGCCATCTGGCCGGTCGTGATACCAGCCGGTGTTTTCCAGCGCGCACAGACCGATTCGGCGGACGCTCTTGGGCAGGTCGCCGAAATCTGCCAGCGCGGGGCAGTCTTTGAAGCAGTCATCACCCAGCGTTCTGACATTCTTGCCGCCTTTGACAGAGCGCAGACTGCCGCAGCCGGACAGCGCGCCGGTGCCGATTTCCACCAGCGAGTCGGGCAGGGTGACACTTTCGAGCGCCGTGCAGTTGCTCAATGCACCATCCGCGAGGATGCGGACATTTTTGAGATCAATCGTCTTGAGGAGAGCGCTGCCGATCGGGCCGCGCACCTCCAATACATCTTCGGGCAGAACAAGGCTTTGCGTCCTGCCGATGCAGACACCGTATAGCGTCCGGTTGCCCTTCGGGATGCTGAGATTTTTGATTTGATTGCAGTTGGAGAAGCAGTTTTCTGCCAGAACCGCCGTCTGCGGAAGCTTGATCTCGGTCAGATTGGACATTCCGTGGATGTCAATGTAATCCACGCTCTCCGGTACGGTCAGCTTGGTAATACCGCAGTATTCCGCACCGGCGTACTGAATCGTGAGGGATTTCAGTCCGTCGGGAAGCACCAGCTCGTTTACGCCCTGTAAATAGTATTCGAGGTACACGGTTTTTGTGCCCGGACGGACGGTCACCTTGGCGGGGTAGTCGCTCTTATAGCCAAGGAACACGCTGCCGCAGTAGATCGCCGCGTTGTCCGGCAGAGCATAATAATATTCTGTCTCGCCGATGTCACCCAGCGTGATCTTGGTCAGCGAGTTGGGGAAGGTGATCTGCGCCAGTGCCTCGCAGCCATTAAAGACACACTCCATACACTCGGTCAGCCCTTTCGGCAAAACGACGCTCGTCAGCGCCTCGCAGTCACGGAACGCACTGTAACCCAGCGTCTTCAGTCCCTCATGCAGCGTAAGGGACTTGAGCGCCGTGCAGCCGGAGAAGGCGTTGTCGCCGATCAGTGCAGCGCTGCCCGGAATGTCCACGGCAGTCAGCGCTTCACAATCGAAAAATGCATAGCTGCCGATCTCCCACACGCCGGACGGAATGGTGACACCGGTGATTTCCGCGCCCCAGAACGCCTCTGCGCCGATGGTCTTGACGGAATCGGGAATGACGGGCGTTTTGCTTGTGCCCTTATAGGCCAAAAGCTGCCCCTGCCAGACGAGAAAATCCGAGGCGCTGTCGTCATATAGTCAGTTCTGATACAGCTCGTTCAGCTTGCCGGCAAAAGAACCGACGCCGTAGCCGACCCGTGCGCCGAACGCGCCGCCGTGCAGGAGGGTGCTTTCGCCCTTGAACACGATGGACGACAGATTCGTGCAGGCGGCAAACGCACCCTTGCCGATCTCCGTCACGCTCGCGGGGATTGCAACCTTTTGCAGATATTCGTTATGGAAGAATGCCCGCTCGCCGATAGTTTTCAGACCTTCGGGCAGGACGATCTCGCGCAGCTCGGAATGGGTCTGGCTGCTCCAATCATCGTCGTCATAGAACGCGTCGTCCGCGATGTAGGTCACGGTATCCGGCAAAATGACCTTCGTCACGAATTTGTTGGGCGTACTGTAGTCCTCCTCGCTGTGGAAGCTCCGGATGCCTACGACGGTATAGCCGTCGATGGAAGACGGTACCGCAACCTCCGCTTCGTAGCCATAGTATGAAGTGATCTCGATGGTGTCACGGGTAACAAACCGGTAAGTAAAGCCATAGTCGGGATCGTCCGGCGATTTTTCCTCTCCCACTGCCAATGTCATAGGCGCAAGCGACAGTACGAGGGAAAGGACAAGCAGCATGGCAAGGATTCTTCGTTTCATTTCTTTTCCTGTCCTTTCTAAGGAAGCTCTGAATAAATCCGCAAGAGCGGTCGGCAAAAGATCCGCTGAGCGCCGCAGCTGATTTGTTCAGAGGTTCCCTAAAGATTTGGTTTGCTTTAATTTATTATAGCAGTGCTTACCCTCATTTCTGACTTTTCTTTCCAAAATGTCATGTTGACACTTTGGAAAGGCGTTCGAAACAGCCACGCCGTCGCACAAGGTAATCCGATAAAAATCACCGTTGTCCGTTGACAAGCCACTATCTTTTTCAGCCCATTTGCGTTATAATATTAGCAGTTGCTTTACAGGGGATACAGCAGTCAAAATGCCGCGCTTCCCCATAGCTTAGCCACGGGACAGCACAAACAACTGCATCGCAAAAAGTGATAATCTGAGGTGGAGGGGATCGAATGAATTTCAGCGAAACGCTAAAGGAATATATGGAGATGCTGCACTGTACGGCAAAGGAGTTAAGCGACGCCTCCGGGCTTTCGCCTGCCACAGTAAGCCGTTACCGCAGCGGTGAACGCATTCCTGCGCCAAATAGTGATGCCTTTCACCGGCTTTGCAATGCGATCGTCCTGCTCTCCGAAAAAGGCATTGCTGCCGTGCCGCTCACCCGGGAGGCTGTCGTAGAGAGCTTCTTGCGCTGTCCGGACTTTATCGCTTCGGATCAAGAGCTGTTCCGCCAAAAACTAAACACACTGATCGCCGTGCTGAAGCTCAATCTATCCAAGCTGTGCCGCTGCACGAACTACGAAGCCTCCGCTCTGTTCCGCATTCGCAGCGGTTCCCGTAAACCCTCCGAGCCTGCCAAATTCGCGGCGGATATCGCCCGATATGTTGCCGAAGCAACAGACGAATGTGCGGAAAAAGCGAGCTTAGCCGGACTTTTGGGTTGTTCCGTCAACGAGCTTTCCGATGTCTCCACCCGCTTTGAGAGAGTGCTCCAATGGCTAACCGACGCTCAGGATCGTCAAGCCGACAGTATGGTAAGTTTTTTAGAAAAGCTGGATGATTTTGATTTGGACGAGTATATTCGGGCCATTCATTTTGACACGCTGAAGGTACCGTCCGTTCCCTTTCAGCTCCCCACCTCCAAGACCTACCGAGGCTTAGAGGAGATGATGGCAAGCGAGCTGGATTTTTTAAAGGCAACCATTCTGTCAAAATCCAAAGCCTCCGTGATCATGTACAGCGATATGCCCATGGAGGAAATGGCAAAGGATTCGGATTTCCCGAAGCGGTGGATGTACGGCATGGCAATGCTGCTGAAAAAGGGGCTGCATTTGCATGTGATCCATAATATTGACCGTCCGCTGCCGGAGATGATGCTGGGGCTGGAAAGCTGGGTTCCGATGTATATGACAGGTCAAGTCTCTCCGTATTACCTGAAAAACCCACAGAACGATGTGTTTCTGCATTTTCTGAAGGTCTCCGGTACGGCTGCGCTCACTGGCGAGGCAATCGCCGGCTATCATAGCAAAGGAATGTACTATCTCACCAAAAGCAAGGAGGAGGTCGCCTATTATCGCTGCCGCGCGGAATCCCTGCTCCAAAAAGCGCACCCGTTGATGCATATTTACCGCCAAAGCGACCGCGAAGCGCTGCACGCCTTTTTGCGCGCCGATGTGGATGCGCCGGGTAAACGGAGGAATCTCCGCTCCGCGCCGCCTCTGTATACGATGCAGCCGCAGGCGTTGGAAGCTCTTTTACGCAGGCACGCCCTATCGGAAGCAGAATTACAGGATATTCTGCGCTATGCCGAAGCCCAACGGCAAATGACGGAAAAAATATTACAATCGGAGATCATTGAGGATGAGATCCCTCTGATACCGGATGAAGAATTTGCGCGTCACCCGATCATGCTCACGCTTTCCGGCATTTTCTATGAGAGGAATATCCCCTATACTTATGCGGAGTATCGCGCGCATCTAAGCAGCACGGAACAATACGCCGCACTGCACCCGAACTACCGTATTCGCAAAACCGCAGCGCACGCCTTCCGAAACCTACAGATCTCCCTGCACGAAGGACTATGGGCGATGGTCTCCAAGAGCAAATCCCCTGCCATTCACTTTGTCATACATCACCCCAAGCTGCGCGAAGCGATCGAGTGTTTTCAGCCGCCCGTTGTCGAGGAATGAACTTTGGAAAAGAGGCATAATAATGAAGCTCAGGAGCTACCATCCCGCTGACTTGGAGGAGATCGAGACGCTGTTTTATGACACCGTCCACACCGTGACCGTCAGGGACTACACCGCCGCGCAGCGAGCCGCGTGGGCAAGCGGCAAGGTGGATTCCGAGCAATGGAATGCGTCCTTCCTCGCGCACCATACCGTGATCGCAGAGCAGGACGATCAAATTATCGGCTTCGGCGACATGGATGCGGATGGGTATCTTGACCGGCTCTATGTACATAAGGAGTTTCAGCGCCAAGGCATCGCAACCGCCATTTGTGATGTTTTGGAGCGCGCTGCGCAAACGGATTTCTTTACCGTTCACGCTTCCATCACCGCAAGGCCGTTTTTTGAGAAGCGGGGCTATGCGCTTCTGAAAGAACAGCAGGTGGAACGGCGTGGTGTTTTGCTAACCAATTTTGTGATGAAGAAGCCAAAAGGATAGAAAAGGAGCAACATATGAAAGCGTTGGAGTTATTGACCGCAAAGGATGACAAGCAGGCGCATGCGCTTTGCATGGAGCTTGCGCAGCAGTCAGAGGAGACGGGTGCACTCTATTCCTGCTTTGAAGGCTTTCTGACACTGCTCGAGCACCCGAAAACCTATGTCCGTGTGCGCGGCTTCCGCATGATCTGTGCCTTGGCGAAATGGGATTCAGACGGCTTAATCGAGAAACACTTGCCGCAGCTCCTCGCAGAGTTAGAGGACGAAAAGGCGACCTCCGTGCGTCAGTGTCTTTCCGTGCTTCCGAAGATTGCGTCACATCAGCCACATTTGCAGGGGGAGATCCGAAGCAAGCTGCTAACCTTGGAGCTTTCCAAATACCGCGACAGTATGCAGCCCTTGCTGCAAAAGGACATTGCCGCCGTTTTATCCACACTGAATGTAGGGGAGATGCTGCCATGAACATCCGAAAAGCGGAAGCGCAAGACCTTCCTACTCTGGCGGAGCTGGGCACGCAGCTCTGGCAGAAGCACACGGCAGCCGAGCTGGCAGAGGAGTTTTCCGAAACCATACTGCACAAAGACGCGGTGTTTTTTCTGGCATACGCCGATCATATCCCTGTCGGCTTTGCCCAATGCCAGCTTCGGTACGATTATGTAGAGGGCGCAGGCACAAACCCTGTCGGGTATTTGGAAGGCATTTTGGTCGCGGAGCAATACCGCAAAAACGGCATTGCAAAAGCACTTCTCTCCGCCTGCGAGACATGGGCGAAGGAACAAGGCTGCCGCGAATTTGCAAGCGACTGCGAATTGGAGAACACACAGAGCCTGCGCTTTCATCTGCACACGGGTTTTACGGAGGCAAACCGCATCATTTGCTTTGTAAAAAAGCTATGAGCTTGATCCATACGGAGAAAAGTCATGATCGTTGAAGTAACTGAACAGAATCTACGCGACGCAGGGTATATTCATTCCGAGGCGTGGAAGCAGTCGCACAAGAGCTTTTGCTCTATGGCATTCATCGAAAAGCATACTGCCGATGCGCAAACAGACTACCTGCGCGACCAAATCAAGCAGGGCAAGCGGCTCTTTCTGCTTGTTGAGAACATCCCGGTTGGAATCGTCTCCGTTCACGAAGGCCTGATTGAAAATCTCTATGTCCTGCCCTCCATGCAAAACAGAGGGTACGGTACGCAGCTTCTTCAATTTGCGATTGGGCAGTGCAGCCAAGCACCGACGCTTTGGCTGCTGAGCAACAACGAGAGCGCTTACCGTCTGTACGCCAAACACGGCTTCTTCAAAACCGGACAAGTGCACCGCTTAAATGAAACCCTGTATGAATGCGAAATGCGGCGCAACACCTTGAATCCAATCAAATAGAGTTAGAAACGCCGCCCCCTTCGGTCAGTCCGAAGTGAGCGGCGTTTGGTTTACATAATCAACGTATTGGAAGCGTGTCCCATTTTCTTCAAATATCTCTGATCGTTCGGCAATGCTCCAATTTGGCGTCTCGTCAAGGTTTGGGAAAAAGCGGTCCGCCGGAAGCCGACACAGCGTTTTTGTCACAAACACACGGCGGCAGTAGGGCAAGAGCGCCTCATAGAGTGACGCGCCGCCGATGAGACACACCTCGTCCGTCGGTAGCTCCTTGACCGCCTCCAGCAGTGCCGATACGGAGGAAAAGACCTCTGCGCCCTCGACGCGGTAGTTCGGATCGCGCGAGAGAATCAAATTGCGCCTATGGGGAAGCGGACGGGAATGCGGTAACGATTCGAGGGTTTTGCGCCCCATAATGACGGTTTTTCCCTCCGTCAGCTTTCGGAAACGGCGCAGATCGGCGGAAATTGAAACAAGCAGCCGATTTTCCAGCCCAATCCCCCAGTTCTCAGTAACATTGACAACAGCGTCCATAATGGTATTCCTCTCTGCAAACCTTAACAGGGGTTGCCAAACTTTTGTCCCTAATCGTTTGGATTGCCACGACCCCTTCGGGGTCTCGCAATGACACCGAAGGCTGTCCGATTTGTCATTGCGAAGCCGGTGCGCACACCGGCTGTGGCAATCTCATGCCGTCAGCCGGCGTCAGACTGCAACGGGAATCTTCTCCCGAAATTCGTGGTATTGATAGTTTTCAAGGCGGAAATCGTCCACGGTGAATTGATAAAAATCCTTCACGTCTTGGTTTGCATAAAATTTTGGTGCAGGCAGCGGCTCGTTTTGCAGCAGCTTCTCGACCAGCGGCACATGGCGGTCATAGATGTGACAGTCCGCAATCACATGCACCAGCTCGCCCGCTTTCAGACCGCTGACCTGCGCAAGCATATGCACCAGCACGGCATACTGCACGACATTCCAATTGTTTGCCGTGAGCATATCCTGCGAACGCTGATTCAAGATGGCGTTGAGCGTGTTGCCGCTGACATTAAAGGTCATGGAATAGGCGCAGGGATAGAGCGCCATTTCGTGCAAATCTTCGAAATTGTAGAGATTCGTCAAGATTCTGCGGCTGGCGGGGTTGTTTATGAGGTCATACAGTACACGATCCACCTGATCGAATTCCCCCTCAGGATAGCGGTGCTTGACGCCGAGCTGATAACCGTACGCCTTGCCAATGGAGCCGTTCTCGTCCGCCCAGCTGTCCCAGACATGACTGCCGAGGTCGCGGACATTGTTGGACTTTTTCTGCCAGATCCACAGCAGCTCATCCACACAGGAGCGGAAATAGGTACGGCGCAGCGTCATAATGGGAAATTCCTCCCGCAGGTCGTAGCGGTTCACAATGCCGAAGCACTTGACCGTGTGCGCGGGTGTGCCGTCCTGCCAGCGCGGACGCACGGCGCGGTCGGTATCCCAAACACCCTCCGAGAGGATTTTTTTGCAAGTCTCGCGGTACAAAACATCTGCCTTACTCATTTGTTATCACCCTTCCAAGCATACCAAATTCCCAACGGCTTGTCAACCAAAGAAACGGAGCGCCGTTTCCGGCGCTCCTAAAAGCTGTTTACTTTCTCTTGATCTGTTGCAGCAGCTCAACAGTCTTTGCGGTGTTCATTGCAATGCTACGCAGATTCGTTGCGTTGTTCAACGCGATCATGCCGCCGGCAACGATGATGAAAGCTGACAGGACACTGCCAAGAATGTAGACAATGGCCATCACCTCGTCGCGGTCAAACACCTCGATGCCCGCGATCAGACCTGCGATGACCATGCCCGCGAAAATGATCCAAAGGATCACACGCATAAAGACGATCCAACCCATGCCTTTGCCGGTCTTGCCGTTGAATTCATAACTCGGCGCGGCGGGCTGCTGCGCATTCACAGGCGGAGCGTAGCTCGGATTCGTATAAACAGGGACTGCCTGCGGCTGAGGAGCACTTTGACGCGGCTGCTGCGGCGCATTCTGCGGTGTACGTTGCTGCTGTGGCGCATTTTGCGGCGCGCTTTGCTGTTGCAGAGCATTTTGCTGTGCCTTCTCAGGCTTGGTTAAAGTGCCGCAATAGGGGCAGAACGCTTCGTCGCCGTTGATGTACTTACCGCAGCTTGGACAGACGATCATTGCCATAGTTTCATACCTCTCTTTTTTCAGTATCGGGATGCCGTATTTTTATTATAAAATGCCGTTTTGTCCGTGTCAAGCAGAAACCTGTTTCTCTCTGAAAAAAACACGCTCCGTTCGTCGGGACGGAGCGTGTGATCATTATCCTTCAAGCTTGCTTTTCCGCAACATCAATACGGTTCAGCGCGCGGGAGAGCTTTGCCTTTGCAAGGGCGATGTCGCGCTCCTCCTGTGCCTGCGCGAGGCGTTCCTCCGCGCGTTTCTTCGCGGATTCAGCGCGTTCGATGTCAATTTCGTCCGCGTATTCAAAGGTCGTTGCGACAAGGCGCACTTCGCCGTTTTCCACGCTGATAAAGCCTCCTCCGCAGGCGGCATCTCTTGTCGTGCCGTCCTTGGTGACGGAAACCATACCGACATCGAGCGCGGCGATATAGTCCACATGACCTGCGCGGATGCTGACATAGCCCTCACTCGTGCGCAGACGAAGCGCCTCCGCCTGTCCGTCAAAGGGGCTGCCGTCGGGCGTGACGATTTGGAGTCGGAAGCTGCTCATTGCGCAGCACCCTTTCTCGCCTTCTCGACCGCCTCGTCAATCGTGCCGACGAAGAGGAACGCGGACTCGGGCAGATCGTCATGCTTGCCCTCCAAAATTTCCTTAAAGCCGCGGATCGTCTCCTTGATGGGGACATACTTGCCCTCATAGCCCGTGAACTGCTCCGCAACGGAGAAAGGCTGCGACAGGAAGCGCTGGATCTTTCTCGCGCGGGAGACTGTCAGCTTGTCCTCCTCGGACAGCTCGTCCATGCCCATGATGGCGATGATATCCTGCAATTCCTTATAGCGCTGCAAAATGCGTTGTGTCTCGCGGGCAACCTCGTAGTGCTCCACGCCGACAATATCCGGCGTAAGGATACGGGAGGTGGATTCCAGCGGATCGACGGCAGGATAGATGCCCAAGGATGCAATGCCGCGGTCGAGAACCGTGGTCGCGTCGAGGTGGGCAAAGGTCGTCGCGGGCGCGGGGTCGGTCAGGTCGTCCGCGGGGACATAGACCGCCTGCACTGAGGTGATCGAGCCTTTCTTCGTGGAGGTGATGCGCTCCTGCAAAGCGCCCATCTCAGTTGCCAGCGTGGGCTGGTAGCCGACGGCGGACGGCATTCTGCCGAGCAGGGCGGAGACCTCAGAGCCTGCCTGCGTGAAACGGAAGATATTATCAATGAACAGCAGCACATCCTGCCCCTCGCGGTCGCGGAAGTACTCTGCCATCGTCAGACCGGACAGCGCCACGCGCATTCTCGCTCCGGGCGGTTCGGTCATCTGACCGTAGACCAAGGCGGTCTTGTTGATAACGCCGGACTCCTGCATTTCATTATACAGGTCGTTGCCCTCACGGGTACGCTCGCCGACGCCGGCAAACACGGAAATACCGCCGTGCTGCTTGGCAACATTGTTGATCAGTTCCATAATGAGGACGGTCTTGCCGACACCCGCGCCGCCGAACAGACCGATCTTGCCGCCCTTGGCGTAGGGCGCAATCAGATCGACGACCTTGATGCCCGTTTCAAGCATCTCCGTGGTGCTCTCCTGCTCGTCATAGGCAGGCGGGTCGCGGTGGATGCTCCACTTTTCACAGGTGACGGGCTGGGGCTTATTGTCAATGGCTTTGCCGAGGAGGTTAAAAACTCTGCCAAGGGTCTCCTTGCCGACAGGGACCTTGATGCCCGTGCCGGTATCGACCGCCTCCATGCCGCGCATCATACCGTCGGTAGAGCTCATGGCAATGCAGCGCACCACATCGTCGCCGAGCTGCTGCGCAACCTCGCAGACGAGTACGCCGTCCTCGCGTTCAATTTCAATGGCATTGAGCAGATCAGGCAGATGACCGTTCGGGAAGCGGATGTCCAGAACCGGCCCGATGACCTGCACAACACGACCGATGTTTTTTTCTTGCATACGGATTTCTCCTTTTATAGCTTACAGCGCTTCCGCGCCGGAAACGATTTCCGTGATTTCCTGCGTAATGGCAGCCTGCCGCGCGCGGTTATAGCGGAGCTGCAGGGTATCAATGATCTCGCCCGCGTTTTTATTCGCCGCGTTCATCGCGGTGCGGCGCGCGCCATGCTCCGAAGCGGCAGCCTCACAGAGGGTGGAATACAAAATGCCAGAGACATACTGCGGCACGATCTTCGCGATCAGCTCCTCCGCCTCTCCCTCGACGAGCGCGCCGGAATAGTGCGTCTCGTTCTCCCGCAAGGTAATGGGTAGGAGCGGATCGCACACGGGTACCTGCGAGAGCATGGACTGAAACTTCGTATAAGCCACAACCACGCGGTCATAGTTTTCTTCCGCGAAGCCCTCGCACAAGAGCTTTGCCATCTGCATACAGTCGCCGATGCCGACCGTTCCGGTCACACCGAAATAAGTGCTGACAAGCTCGCAGCCCAAATGGCTGAAATGCTCCAGCGATTTTTTGCCGATGGGGAGAACGCAGAAGTCCGTGCCGTCCGTCATGCGCTTGACCATGCGGAAGAGGTTGGCATTATAGCCGCCCGCCAAGCCGCGGTCGCCGGCAATGACGACATAGCAGGTCTTTTTTACCTCGCGCTCCTGTGCAAAGACGGTCGGGCTTTCCGCCGCGCCCGCCTGCAAGCCGGAAATGGCTTCCAACAATACCTCATGATACGGGCGGGCGTTTTCAACCCGCTGCTTTGCCTTGCGCAGCTTCGAGGTTGCCACAAGCTCCATCGCTTTCGTGATCTGGCGGGTGCTTTCGACGCTCTTGATGCGCGTCTTGATCTGTTTCATCGACGCTCCGGACATAGCTTACTCCTTCGAAACGAACTGCATCTTGCAGGCTTCAATCGCTTCACGCAGCGCGGCTTCATTGTCCTTGGTCAGTTCCTTTGTCTCGCGGATACTCTCCAAGATCGCAGGACGCTGGACGGTCAAATAGTCAAACAGCGCCGTCTCAAAATCATGGATGCGCTCAACGGGCACGTCGGAAAGCATATCCTTTGTGACCGCATAGATGATGCAGACCTGCAAAGCAACATCCACAGGGGAATTGCGATCCTGCTTCAAAATCTCAACGACGCGCGCGCCCTGCTCCAAACGCGCCTTGGTGTCCGCGTCAAGGTCGGAGCCGAACTGGGCGAAGGATTGCAGCTCGCGGTACTGCGAATACATCAGCTTCAAGGAACCTGCGACCTTCTTCATCGCCTTAATCTGTGCACTGCCGCCGACACGGGAGACGGAGATACCGGGGTTAATAGCAGGACGGATACCCGCATGGAACAGCTCGGACTCCAAATAGATCTGTCCGTCCGTGATGGAAATAACATTCGTCGGGATATACGCCGAGACGTCGCCCGCCTGCGTTTCAATGATCGGCAGAGCAGTCAGGGAGCCTCCGCCGTATTCCGGCGCGACACGCGCGGCACGCTCAAGCAGTCTCGAATGGAGATAGAACACGTCGCCGGGGAACGCCTCGCGTCCGGGCGGGCGGCGGATAAGCAGGGACAGTGCGCGGTAAGCGACCGCGTGCTTGGAAAGATCGTCATAGATGATCAGCGCATCCTTGCCCTGATCCATGAAATACTCGCCCATCGTGCAGCCGGAATAGGGCGCGATATATTGCAGCGGCGCAAGCTCGGACGCCGTCGCGGAGACGACGATGGTATACTCCATTGCGCCGTTTTTCTCCAAGGTGTCTACCAGCTGCGCAACCGTCGAGCGCTTCTGCCCGATAGCGACATAGATGCAGGTGACGCCCTTGCCCTTCTGATTGATGATGGTATCGGTCGCAATGACGGTCTTACCCGTCTGACGGTCGCCGATAATCAGCTCACGCTGACCTCTGCCGATGGGGATCATCGAGTCGATTGCCTTGATGCCGGTTTGCAGCGGCACGGAGACGGATTTGCGTTCGATGATGCCGGGGGCGTTGCGCTCAATGGGGCGCATTTCCTTTGCGGCAATGGGTCCCTTGCCGTCAATGGGCTGTCCAAGGGCATCGACGACTCTGCCGATCAGCGCCTCGCCGACGGGAACGGAGACGACCTGTCCGGTGCGCTTGACTAAGCTTCCCTCGCTGATGCCGACATCCGTGCCCAGCATAACGACGCTGACGCAGCTCTCTTCCAAGTTCAGCGCCATGCCGTATGAGTCATTTTCAAAGCGCAGAAGCTCATTTGCCTTGCACTTTTCCAGCCCATGTACCTTCGCGATGCCGTCGCCGACCTGAATGACATAGCCGATCTCGTCCTGCTGCGTCTTGGAGGCGTAATTTTTAATTTGATCCTTAATGATTTTACTGATATCTTCGATTTTCAGGTTCACGGTCTCACCAACCTTATACTATCGTTTCAGACAAGCCACGGCGCAGCTTGTCGAGTCTTGCGCGGATGCTGTCGTCCAGCTGCACGCCGCCGTAGCGGAGCGTGATGCCGCCGACCAGTGTAGGATCGGTGCGGTTCGTCAGCAGGACAGTTTTTCCCGTGATGTGCGCTAACTTTTCGCGCAGGGCGTTCTTTTGGCGCTCCTGCATCGGCACAGCGGTGATCGCCGTTGCGCGCAGGAGATTGTGCGCCTCGTCGTAACACGCGTCAAACGCGTCCGCGCAGGCGGGAAACTGATAATACGCGCGCTTCTCGCACAGCAGGCATAGGAAGTTGAGCAGCAGCGGCTGCACATTACCGAACGCCTGCTTCAACAGTCCGAGCTTTTCTTCGGTCTGCACGGCAGGTGTGTCCAGCAGTGTAACATACTGCGGCTGCTCCTCCAGCGCCTTGCGAATCAGCTCCAGCTCCTCGCGCACACGCTTGTCCTCGCCTGCCTCCTGCGACAGTTCAAACAGCGCTTTTCCGTAAGCAGCGGCGTCAATCATTGTCGTCACCCAAGCGGTCGATAAACGAGTCGATCAGTTCCGTATGCTCGCTCGCCTTGATGTCACGGGCAAGCACCGCAGAGGCGATATCCACCGCCATGACGGAAACCTCGTCCTTAATGTCGTTCATCGCGCGCTTTTTCTCCATCGCGATCTGCTCATCCGCTCTGCGGAGCGTCGCAGCCGCCTTGTCCTGCGCCTCGCGGAGCATCTGCTCGTCGCGGAGCTGCGCCTTACGGTAGGCATCCTTCAAGATCGCCTCTTTTTCGGCGTTTGCCTCGGCAAGACGCGTCTCGTACTGCGATTTCAGCGCGGCGGCATCCGTCTTGGACTTCTCCGCGTCGGCGTACTGATCGTCAATCTCCTTCTGGCGGTCGTCGATCATTTTCTTCACGGGCTTGAACAGGAACTTCTTCATAATCAGAAATACGATCAGAAGATTGCACAGCGTGAAAATAGATGTCCAAATATTGAGGCTGATAAAGGGTTCACTTGCCAAAAAGAGCAAACCTCATCTCCCCTTTCGTAAAGGATGTTGCGCGGTATATTACATAAAGAGAATGAGCAGCGCGATAACCAGCGAGTAAATACCGGTTGTCTCGGTGATCGCGCAGCCAAGGATCATGTTGGTACGCAGGTTGCCCGCGACTTCCGGCTGACGCGCCATGCCCTCGAGCGCCTTGCCGACCGCGTTGCCTTCGCCGATGGCGGGACCGATTGCGCCGATACCCATACACAGACCGGCACCGATCACCTTTGCCGCTTCAATGATTGCATTTCCCATAACAGAAACCTCCTATATTTTGTTTGCTTTTGCAAATGGACTACTTAATAGATGATGAAACTACTCTGTAGGGCGGGGACATGTCCCCGGCGGTGCAGGAACTACCAACTGCGTACAAGCTTCCCTCCCATGTCATTGCGAACCCAGTGCGCACACTGGGGGTGGCAATCTCGTGTAGGAACCATAGGCTACTTACAAGCTCGTTCGTCTGTATCGCCCGCCGCTTCGCGCTCTGCAGGGACATGTCCCCGCCCTACAGGTGTTTTCCTTACTTCGCTTCCTTCTCCGCGGGAGGCGGGCAGGCAGCACCTACATAAACCATGGTAAGCATGGAGAACACCAGTGCCTGAATAAAGCCGGAGAACAGGTCAAAATAGAGCGAGAGTACGGCAGGAATGCCCACCTGTAAAATGGGGATGGAGCTGATAAACGCGTTGGGGATCCAGCCGAGAATCATCGCACTTGCCGCCGCGAGGGCGTTATAGATCAACATTGTCAGAACGCTGCCGCCCGCGACATTGCCGAAGTGACGGAACGCCATGGAGATCGGCTGCGCGATCTCGCTGACGATGTTCATCGGCGTCATAACAACAATCGGTTCGGTGAAGCCCTTGAGCCAGCCAAAGAAGCCGTTGTTCTTGATATTGTAGAACCACACAAGCACCGAGGTAACAAGCGCCCAAGTGATTGTCGTGCTGATGTCCGCCGTCGCACTGCGGAAGAATCCCAGCATACTGATCAGCGTGCCGAGGAGGGACGAGCAGAACAAGGCGCCGATGTAGGGTGCGAAGCGGAGATTATGCTCGCCCATTGTGTCGCGCACCATGTTATAGAGCATTCCGACGACCTTCTCCGTCAGCACCTGCTTTCCGCTCGGACGCTTTTTCAAATTTCTGCCGAGCCATATGCTCAGGATCACAAGTGTCAGCATCACGAGGAAGGAGGAGAGTACCGTCTCCGTAATCGTCACATCGAACAGCCCGAAAAACGAGAAGGAAAATAAAATCTTCGGGCCGGTCACTTCAATCATTGTGCATTCTCTCCTTTCTTACGAAAAAGCTCAAACAGCCACACGGCAATGGGCTGGAAGCACAGCGGCAGCGCCGTTGCCAGCGGGTCAAATACTTTGGTTTTCAGCGCGAGAATCAGCACGGCTGCCAAAAGGAGCATCCGCAGCGCGTAAGTTGCCTTGACGTAGAGCTGACCCTTTTCCGGACTGCCGCGTTTTTCCGCCCTGAGCAGTGCAAAGATCATCACGGAGAAATTCAGCAGCACCGTGCCGGCACCGAGCAGCGCGCCCCAAAGCACCTTCGCGGAAAATCTCCCGATCAGGGCGTAGACACCCAGCATGATGCCCGTCAGCAGCAGCTCGCCGAGCATCACCGGCAGGATATCGCGGAAGGTCTGCGCGGTTGGATTGGATTCATTCACGCTTTCCGCCTCCTTTTTCCTGCGTCGGGTCGATATGATCCATCGTCTTCAATATGAAGCTGAACATGCTGTAGAGTCCGAAAAGGACGCCGAGCACAATCGAAACGATCATCGCCCACTTCCCCACGCCGCAGCGGTTCGTCAGGAACCACCCGCCGAGGATCAGCAGCCCCGCAGGACAGATCAGGCAGAACGCCGCCTGCGTGATATAATTGAGTGCGTACATCACGCGAAACACCTTTTTCGGCATTGCCTCTCGACCTCCGAAAGGGGGAACCAAAATTCTCCCGATTATCCATATGATACTGCAATTTCCCTAAAAAAGCAAGTCTAGGGACGGGAATTTTCAAAAATTCACAAAACCGACACAGTTTATTTTCCGCACGGTTGACTTTCCGAACGGTTACTATTATAATAACGGTAAATCAGCGAAAGGGGCGTGATCGGCATGACGCATACGGCGATTTTGAGCCGCTGCGCCGTCTCTATGCCGTTTTGCGCCCTTCGATAGCATTTTTTGCGAATCGGAAGGGCGGCATTTTGCTGTCCTTTTTTATTTTTACCATATGAGGTGTAATTATGAATAAAAACCTGCATCCCGAAACACTGTGTATTCAGGCAGGCTATCAGCCGAAAAACGGCGAGCCGCGCCAAATTCCCATTATTCAAAGCACGACCTTCCGCTATGAGAGCGCAAGCGAAATGGCGAAGCTCTTCGATTTGGAGTCCGACGGCTATTTTTACTCCCGTCTGAGCAACCCGACCTGCGACGCTGTCGCGGCAAAGATCGCCGCCTTAGAGGGGGGCACGGCGGCAATGCTCACCGGCTCCGGTCAGGCAGCAACCTTCTTCGCGGTCTTTAATATCGCGGGCAACGGCGACCATGTGGTCAGCTCGTCCGCCATCTACGGCGGCAGCTACAATCTCTTTGCCGTCACGATGAAACGCATGGGCGTGGAATTCACCTTTGTTGACCCCGACTGCTCCGAGGAGGAGTTGAACGCCGCTTTCCGCCCGAACACCAAGGCGGTCTTCGGCGAGACGATCGCCAATCCCGCGCTGACCGTTTTAGACATTGAGAAATTCGCCAACGCCGCCCACGCCCACGGCGTCCCCTTGATTGTGGACAACACCTTCGCCACGCCCGTCAACTGCCGCCCCCTCGAGTGGGGCGCGGACATCGTGACCCATTCGACCACCAAATACATCGACGGTCACGCCGCCGCCCTCGGCGGATGCATCGTGGACGGCGGCAAATTCGACTGGGCGCAGTATCCCGACAAATTCCCCGGTCTGTGCACGCCCGACGACAGCTACCACGGCGTCGTCTATGTCGATCGCTTCGGCAAGGAGGGCGCGTTTATCACCAAGGCAACCGCCCAGCTCATGCGCGATTTCGGCTCCGTGCAGTCCCCGCAGAACGCTTTCTTGACCAACCTCGGCTTGGAGAGCCTGCCCGTGCGGATGCGCCAGCACTGCCAAACCGCGCAGAAGGTCGCGGAATACCTGCAAGATCACGAGAAAATTTCGTGGGTCAGCTATTGCGGTCTGCCCGGCGACAAATACTACGAGCGCGCGAAAAAATATATGCCCAACGGCTCCTGCGGCGTGATCTCCTTCGGCGTGAAGGGCGGACGCGAGGCAGCCGCGCGCTTCATGGAGCATTTGCAGCTTGCCGCCATTGAAACCCACGTTGCCGACGCCCGCACCTGCTGCCTGCATCCGGCGGGCACGACGCACCGCCAGATGAACGATCAGGAACTTGCCGCCGCAGGCGTATCCCCCGATCTGGTGCGTCTGAGCTGCGGCTTGGAGAACGCCGACGACTTGATTGCCGACATCGCGCAGGCGCTCGAAGCCGTATAATTTCACGCAAAGGAGCATTTCGAAATGCCCATCAAGATACCCAACGATCTGCCCGCGACCGCAACCTTACAGAGTGAAAACATCTTCGTCATGACGGAGACCCGCGCCGTCACGCAGGACATCCGTCCGCTGGAGATTCTGATTCTCAACCTCATGCCGACGAAGATCGACACTGAGACGCAGTTTGCTCGTCTCTTGGGCAACACCCCGCTGCAAGTGCATTTGGAATTCATGCACACAAAATCGCATATCGCGAAGCATGTCTCAGCGGAGCATCTGTTCACCTTTTATAAGACCTTCGACGAGATCAGGGACCGCCGCTACGACGGCATGGTCATTACCGGTGCACCCGTCGAGCTGATGCCCTTTGAGGAGGTCGAGTATTGGGACGAGCTGTGTCAGATCATGGAGTGGAGCAAGACCAATGTCCACAGCACCCTGCACATCTGCTGGGGCGCGCAGGCAGGTCTATACTACCACTATGGAATTCCCAAATATCCCCTGCCTCAAAAGCTGTTTGGTGTTTTCCCGCACCGTGTGGAATACAAGCACCCCATCTTACTGCGCGGCTTTGACGATGTGTTCATGGCGCCGCACTCGCGGCATACCACGATCCTCCGCGAGGATATTGAGCGCGTGCCGGAGTTGAAGATCATTGCAAGCTCCGAGGAGGCGGGCATTTACGCCGTCTTCACCGCAGGCGGGCGGCAGGTGTTCCTGACAGGGCACTCCGAATATGACCCCGACACGCTCAAGCGCGAATACGAGCGGGACAAGGCGCTCGGGCTGCCCATTGCCGTGCCGAAAAACTATTTCCCGAACGACGACGACACGCAGCCGCCCCTTGTCACATGGCGCGGTCACGCAAACCTGCTCTTCTCCAACTGGCTCAACTACTTCGTCTATCAGACCACGCCTTACGATTTCGCAACCTAACCCATTAACGCCATTGTAGGGCGGGGCCGCGAAGGAAGGGAAAGCAGATTTGTATGCAGTCAGTAGCTCCTGCACGAGATTGCTACGACCCCGTTGGGGTCTCGCAATGACAGAGAGGTCAGCCTTTCCGTGTCATTGCGAGGAGCGCAGCGACGCGGCAATCTCCGGCTGAAGGTTTGTACGCAGTCAGTAGTTCCTGCACGGGATTGCCACGACCCCGTTGGGGTCTCGCAATGACAGAGAGGTCAGCCTTTCCGTGTCATTGCGAGGAGCGCAGCGACGCGGCAATCTCCGGCTGAAGGTTTGTACGCAGTCAGTAGTAACTGCACTGGATTGCCACGACCCCGGT
>JAQXWB010000031.1 GCA_029225225.1 Bacillota bacterium
CCATATCTTTGGAAAAACCTTCTTCATCCGTCACAAGATCCTGAAGCTTCCAGACACGCTCAAGGAATCTGCGGCAGCCTTTCACACCGTCTTCAGACCAGCATGCACTCAAATCAAATGCACCGATGAACATTTCATAGGTACGCAATGTGTCAGCACCATAATCCCGAACAATATCATCAGGATTGACAACATTTCCGCGGGACTTACTCATCTTCTCGCCGTTTTCACCGAGAATCATACCGTGAGAGGTTCTCTTCTTATACGGCTCCTTGCAGGATACAACTCCCTGATCATACAGGAATCTGTGCCAGAATCTGGAATATAACAGATGGAGTGTGGTATGCTCCATGCCGCCGTTATACCAATCGACAGGGCTCCAATATTCCAGCGCTTCCTTTGAAGCAAGCTCCTGATCGTTGTGCGGATCCATATAGCGCAGATAGTACCACGACGAACCTGCCCACTGGGGCATGGTATCCGTCTCGCGCTTGGCGGGGCCGCCGCAGCACGGGCAGGTCGTATTGACCCAGTCGGTCATCTTGGCGAGCGGAGACTGTCCGTCGTCCGTCGGCTCGTAGCTGTCCACCTGCGGCAGGAGCAGCGGAAGATCCTTTTCGTCGAGCGGGACGGTGCCGCACTTCGGGCAGTGGACGATGGGGATCGGCTCACCCCAATAGCGCTGGCGGGAGAAGACCCAGTCGCGGAGCTTGAAGTTGACCTTTGCCTCGCCGATGCCCTTCTCGGTCAGATATGCGATGATCGCTTTTTTTGCCTCCTCGACGCTCATACCGTTGAGGAAATCCGAATTGACCATCACGCCCGTAGCGCAGTCGGTGAAGGGCGCTTCTTCGACATTGCCGCCCTTGACCACCTCGATGATCTCGCAGCCGAACTTCTTCGCGAAATCCCAGTCACGGTCATCATGCGCGGGGACCGCCATGATCGCGCCCGTGCCGTAGGTTGCGAGGACATAATCGGAGATAAAGATCGGAATCTGCTTGCCGTTGACAGGGTTGATGCCCATCACGCCCGCAAGCTTCACGCCGGTCTTTTCCTTGGAAAGCTCCGTGCGCTCAAAGTCGGACTTTGCGGCAGCTGCCGCCTGATACGCCTTGACCTCGTCGGCGTTCTCAAGCTTGTCCATCCACTTTTCCACGAGTGCATGCTCGGGAGAAAGCACCATATAGGTTGCGCCGAACAGGGTATCCGGACGGGTGGTATAGACGGTGATATCGTCGCCGAGCGTGCTGGCAAAGCGCACCTCCGCGCCCGTGGAGCGTCCGATCCAGTTGCGCTGCTGGAGCTTGACGCGGTCAATGAAATCGACATCGTCAAGGTCATCAAGCAGGCGCTGGGCGTACTTCGTGATCCGGAGCATCCACTGGCTCTGTTCCTTGCGGATAACCGGGCTGCCGCAGCGCTCGCAGACATTTTCCACGACCTCCTCGTTGGCAAGCACGCACTTGCAGGAGGTGCACCAGTTGACGGGCATCTTCGTCTTATAGGCAAGCCCGTTCTTATAGAGCTGAAGGAAGATCCACTGCGTCCACTTAAAATAGCTCGGATCGGTCGTATTAATCTCTCTGTCCCAATCGAAGCTGTAGCCGAGGGCTTTGAGCTGGGAGCGGAAGGTCTCGATGTTGTTCTTCGTGACAATGGCAGGATGGATATGGTTCTTAATAGCGTAGTTCTCCGTCGGAAGTCCGAACGCATCATAACCCATCGGGAACAGGACATTTTCGCCCTGCATACGGTGCTTTCTTGCGATCACATCCATTGCGGTATAGGGGCGGGCGTGTCCCACATGCAGACCGACGCCGGAAGGATACGGGAACTCAATGAGGGCATAGAACTTTTTCTTATCCGCCCCTGTCTCTGCCCTGTAGAGCTTCTGTTCCTCCCAGATCTTGTGCCATTTCTGCTCGATTGCGGTAAAATCGTATTTCATGCTATCCCTCTTTTTTATTCCTCAAATGTCAGCGGAACTTCCTTTGCGTCGTTCCATAGGCGCTCCAAATCATAAAACTCGCGTGTTTCGTTCGTGAAAACATGGACGACCAAACAGCCGAAGTCCAGCAGCACCCATGTTCCGCCGCGATGTCCCTCGCGATGGAGCAGCTTTTCCCCCATCTCGTCTGCGACCGCCTCTTCCACGCTGTCGCAGAGCGTCTTAACGTGGGTATTCGACGTACCGGTGCAGATCAGGAAGTAATCTGCGATACTGGTCACATCCGTGACCTCCAGCAGTTTGATTCCCAAGCCCTTCCTCTCGTCGAGAATCTTCGCGGCATACATTGCAATTTCTCTCGGTGTATTCATAGTATCTTCTCCGTTCTGCCGTTTCCGGCTGCATTGGTTTTTTGTTTTACGGTTCTTCGGGCGTCACAGGCGGCTCCGTAGGTGGATCCGTCTCGGGAGGCGCATCGGTCGGTGCATCGGTCGGTGCATCGGTCGGCGCATCCGTTGCATCCGTTGCATCCGTGGAATCCGTGGAATCCGTGGGATCCGTCGCGTCGGTCGAGTCTGTCGGGTCGGTGGGATCGGGTCCCTCCGTCGGCACGTCGGTGTCGTCAGTGGAATCCTCGGTAGGCTCCTCCGTTTCCTCGGAGCTGTTCGAAGTGCTGCCGCCTCCGCCGCCAAAGCCATAGGGGTCATAATGTCCGCTGCCGCTGTCGCCCGTCTCCTGACGGAAATTGACATCATAGACCGTCAAATCAGCCTTGAGCGGATTAAAATGCGCGTTCAAAAGCTCGATTGCCGCTTCGGGATCGACCTCATAATAGGTAACATCGTCGATTTCAATCTCTCCGCCGGGCAAGGCGCGGCTAAACACGGCAGTCGTATCCACATTTTGAAGCAGATAAGCAAGATATGTGATATTTTCCGCCGTCAGATCGGTGTCCGTCACTGCGGCAAGCTTCTGCGCGTTTTTCTCATAGGTGTCAGGCTCTTTCAGCAGTTCGTCCAACAGCGCAAGCAAGAATTCGCGCTGCACGGCGGCAGGCTCGGTTTCAACATCCGTATAGTCGTCGCGATAGGAGAAAAGCTGCATTGCCTTCTTACCGTCAATCGTCTGTTTCCCCGCAGAAAGCTCGGAATAGTCAGGCGAATCGGGGACGGTGAAGTCCACCCCGCCGACCATATCGGTCATGGCCGTCAGAGAGGCCTCATCCAGCACAAAATAGTAATCAGGCTCGAAACCGACCATGCTCTTGACCATCTCAAGCGTCGCCTTCACGCCGCGACCCTTCCCGTCATCCGCCTCGCCGTAGACGCGGTTGATCTTGGGAACCTCATAATTGCCCGCGATATAGGTATCCCGCGGGATACTGAGCAGCGCAAGCTCGCCTGTTTTCAGGTGCACCGAGGCAAGCAAAAGCGTATCCGTCTGCGCGGTTTTTTCATCCCGGCTCATCAGCAGAATATTCAAGGTCTCAGAGTAATTGCGGCTGACGGGTGCCTCAAAATCCACAGGGACATCGACCGACGAGGGCTGTACGGAGTTGACAGCATAGGAAAGTTCCTTTGCCTCCTGCTCAGACGGGATCACCAACGCCTCCGCACTTTTGGAAATCAGCGTAAGGCACATCACCGTAGCGCAAAGAAAGATACAGATCGCAGCCGCCAAAAGGAGCATTGCCTTGGTTCTTCCGCTGAGGGCGCTGCGCTCCTCCTCCGTTTCCGGCTGCGGTGTCTGTGCTTCCTCTGCCCTCTGTCGGGACTCCTCCGTCTGTTGCCACGGCTCCTCAAGTCTCTGCTGAGGCTCCTCCGTCTGCCGTCTCAGCTCCGTGTCCTTCTGCCGAGATTCCGCTGCCTGAGGCTGCGGTTTCTGAGCATTCGTGCGGCGTTTTTTATTGCCATAAAGTTTCATTGTGTTTGCATCCTTTCTTTCAGAAAGCGCAGGGCTGCAAGGGAGTTTTTGTCTATCTTGCGCCCTTTGTCGTTCAACTGCGCGATTGCCATCTCCAACCCACGCCGCAGTCCGAGGTCGAGGCTTTGCGCCGTCAGTGTCCGCAGCTCCTCAACGCCGGGAAAGTCACGGTTCGGCTCGATATAGTCCGCAAGATAGATAATCTTCTCCAAATCGGACATATCCGCCTTCCCGGTCGTATGCCAGTAGATTGCCTCATAGATCGCATCATTTTCTCCGAAGATTTGTTTTGCGATCACCGCGCCGGTTTTCGCGTGCAGTAATTTTGGATTCTCCCTTTCAAAATTATCTAATACTATAGCATATCTGTCGCACAATTTCAACTGTTCTTCCCCGTTGAGCGCTTTTGTGATATCGTGCAGAATCCCCGCGCGGGCGGCATCGGTAACATCTGCGCCGTATTGCAGCGCAAGCTGCTTTGCGATCACGCTGCAACCTGCCGCGTGCGCTACGCGGGCTGCCTTATGCAAGCTCAGGCTGACCGCTGCAAGGCGCGCAAACGGGAGTTCCTTTAAGTTCTCTCCGCAATAATAGAGCCGGTTTTTGCGGATGTAGGCAAGCACCTGCGCGGGCAGGTAGCTCTCTGCGCAATCAAACGCCAGCATAGCGCGCACGGAGGTCGAGGAATGCGGAAGATACCGATTCTCAACAAACACCGTCCTCGCCCCGAAGCGTTCTTGCAGTTGTTCCGCACAGGCTTGGAGCTGCTGCCGATCATCCTCATCTCGATGCGCTACGGCAAGCGTCACTTCCTTTGCGATCCGCTGCGGCTGATACCATGCGTCGAAGGAGAAAAACATATCCGTTCCCATCAGCAAAAACAGCTCGTCGTGGGGATACTCCCTGCGCAGCGCCTCCACGGTATCGGCGGTATAGCTCTCCCCTTCGCGTTCCAGCTCAAGCGAGAGCACCCGTGCGCCGGGAAGCTCTTGCGCGGCAAGGCGGGTCATTTCCAGCCGATGCTGCGCCGAGGGAGAATTTGCCGACAGCTTTTTGTGCGGCGGTACGGCGGCAGGGATCAGCAGCACAAGATCAAGCGCAAGCTCCCTCTGAAACTCCCGTACTGCCAACAAATGCCCCAAATGCGGCGGGTTAAAGCTCCCGCCGAAAATACCGATCCTTGCCATTTTCTATGCCTTCTCTCTTATTTTTTTCCGGTTCTGCGGTCGATTGCCGCTTGGATTGCCGCCTGACGGAAATATTCATTCCGCTTTTCGCGCGCCTCCTTCGCCTGACGACGGCGCTCCTGCGCGCCGCGGCGGACGGGATTGGCGTTTTTCTTTTGCAGCGTGCGGGCTTGGCGCGCCGCCTCCTGCGCCTTTTTCTCAGACTTCTTATAAAGGACGAATTTCGAGCCGACGCATTGAATGCCGTCCGCGTGCAGTGCCTCGCACAGCGCGTCGCACGCCTCTCTCGCCGTTAAAAGGGAGGCTTCCAGCACGCGCCCCTTGACAAGCTCGCGCGCTTCGAGCTGCGTGGCGGCTTCCGCGATCACATTCTCCGTGATGCCGCCCTTTCCGACCATCAGCGTCGTCTCCAAGGTGTTTGCCTCGGCACGAAGCTCCGCTCTCTGTTTACTTGTCAGCATCTTCCTGCTCCTTCCTGACCTGCTGCGCAAAGGCTGCAAGCGCTCTTGCGCGGTGGGATATCCGATTCTTTTGCTCTGCGGGAAGCTGGGCAAAGGTGCAGCCCGCCTCCGCCACATAAAACACGGGATCATAGCCGAAGCCGTTCTCGCCCTTCGGCTCGTGCAGGATCGTGCCGGGGCATTCCCCTCTTGCGACGATCTTTTTCCCGTCCGGCGTTAACAAGGTGATCACGCTGACGAACCTTGCGGTGCGGCGCTCGTCCGGAACCTCCTGCATCAGCTCCAAGAGGTATTCCAAACGGTCGCGGTCGCTCTTGCAGTGCTCTCCTCCGAACCGCGCGGAATAGACGCCGGGCGCACCGTCCAAAGCATCCACCATCAGACCCGAATCGTCCGCAATGGTCGGAAGGCCGCAGCAGTCCATAATGGTTTTTGCCTTAATATATGAATTCTCCTCAAAGGTGGTGCCGTTTTCGTTCGGCTCCACGGTAATGCCCATATCCCGCTGCGCCACGACCTCCATGCCGAGGGTCGTCAAAATTGCGCGCAGCTCCTGTAGCTTATGCGCATTGTTGCTTGCAAGTACAATTTTCATTCCAACGCCCCCAAGCAGCGGCGCTGCATCTGTGTCAGCAGTGCGTTGCCCTTTCTGCAAAGCGCGACCAGCTTGCGCTGCTCCTCAACGGAGAAGGGTCTGCCCTCGCCCGTCGCCTGTAATTCGATGATGTCGCCCTCCGCTGTCATGACACAGTTGAGATCGACCAGCGCGCGGGAATCCTCCTCGTAGCACAGGTCAAGCATCGCCTCATTGCGCACGATACCGGCGGAAACACCGGCAACATAGGTGCGCACGGGCATTGTCTTAATCTTGCCCTCGGTGAGCAGCTTGCGGCACGCCAGCGTCAGCGCGATGAAGCCGCCGGTGACCGAAGCGGTTCTTGTGCCGCCGTCGCCTTGCAGTACGTCGCAGTCCACGGTGATCGTGTAGCCCTCAAGGGCTTGCAGATCAACCGCACTGCGCAGGCTTCTGCCGATCAGGCGTTGAATTTCCGCACTGCGCGGGGAGAGCTTCAGCTTGGCAATATCGCGCTTGCTGCGCTCGCGGTTTGCGCGGGGCAGCATGGAATACTCCGCAGTGATCCAGCCGCCCGAGGTCACATGCGGCGGAACGCGCTCCTCCACCGACGCGTTGCAAAGCACCATGGTATCTCCCACTTCGATCAGGCAGCTTCCCTCGGCAAACTTCGTAAAGCCGAGCGTCGCCTTGA
>JAQXWB010000032.1 GCA_029225225.1 Bacillota bacterium
AATACGCAGTAGGCGGACATACAGGAATATTGAAACTCCGGCAGACGGCAGGGTCTATGCGCAACCAGCTCGCACGGCTCACAAAGGGCGCAGCCGCTCGCGCCGACGAGGAAGCCCTCGCAGCCCTCTTGGCGTAAACGCTTGGCAAGGCGGATGGTTGCGGCGTTATGCGCGCCCTTGGCCTCCTTGATTGCCTTGTTGTCGCCATAGTCCGCAATCTCCCAGATCGTTTGCAGCACAAGGGCGCGCTTCTTGGAAAGCAGGCGCTGCCGCATCTCCTCGGGAGAGCCGCAGTCGGGCGGGCAGGAATAGTTCACGCCGTATTTCCCGCAGAGATTCTCCTCGCAAAGCGGTCGAAAGGAGGCATCCAGCGGAATCTCTTCGGTTTTTATCACGGCAGCCGCGGCAAAGCCCTCCTCCGCCGCCATGCGGATTCTGTCTTCGTTGGTCATTTTTCTGCCTCCGATCCATTGTATTGTCATTGTACCATGTTTCTCTCTCTTTTGCAATTCTTTTTGCCGCTTTCTTGCATAACCCCTGTAGGGAGGGGACATGTGTCCCTGCCGGTGTAGGAACCGCTGACTGCATACAAGCTCGTTCATGCATACTGTCTGCCGCTTACGCGGTCGTCGGGGACATGTCCCCGACCTACAGATGCGCAAAAGGAAAGAATTCCACACAAAATGCGGAAAACCTCTCGCATTTTGTGTGGAACTTTTTATTCTCCTTAAATCGCGTACTGGCTGGTGTAAATCTGATGGTAGAAGCCGCGCTTTGCCAGAAGCTCCTTGTGCGTGCCCTGCTCGACGATCTTGCCGTGATTCAGAACCAAGATCAAATCGGAATCGACAATTGTCGAGAGGCGGTGCGCAATAACAAAGCAGGTACGGTCACGCATGAGATTGTCCATCGCCTTTTGCAGCAGCACCTCCGTTCGGGTATCCACATTGGAGGTCGCTTCATCCAGAATCAGCAGACGGCGGTTTGCCAGCATTGCGCGGGCAATGGTCAGAAGCTGCTTCTGTCCGCCGGAGAGATTCGAAAGATCGTCCCCGACCACGGTGTCATACCCGTCGGGCAGCGTGCGGATGAAGTGGTCGCAGTAGGCGCGGTCGCAGGCGGCGATGATCTCCTCCCGCGTCGCGTCCGGCTTTCCGTAGGCAACATTTTCCGCAATCGTCCCGCGGAAGAGCCATGTATCCTGCAAGACCATGCCGAACTGGCTGCGCAGCTCCTCGCGAGAGAGCGTCGCGCAGTCCACGCCGTCGAGCAGGATGCGACCGGCGTCGATGTCGTAAAAGCGCATGAGCAGATTGACGATGGTCGTCTTGCCCGCGCCCGTGGGACCGACGATGGCGACATTTTGCCCGCGTTTGACGTCAATGTTCAGCCCCTCAATGAGCGGGCTGTCCTTTTCATAGGAGAAATCGACATGCTCAAAGCGGATGTTGCCCTCTGCCTCATGTCCGAGCTTTCCGGTCGGCGCAGGCTCCTCCTCCATGTCCAAAATACGGAACACACGTTTGGCTGCCGCCTTTGCGTGCTGCAAGTCGCCGAAGCCGCCCGCGATCTGCTCCAAAGGGGAGGCGAACTGCTTTGCGTAAAGCAGAATCGTCACGATCACGCCGACGGAAGCCACCTTGCCGCTGACCAGCAGCCAGCCGCCGAGCAGGCAGATTGCAATATACGCCAATGCATTGGAGAACGCAATGATCGGTCGGACGATGGCAGACATAAAGTTAGCGTTTGCCTCCGCCTGTCTGCGCGCCGCGTTGACCTTTGCGTGCTTTTCCTGCGTGTACTGCTCCAAATTATACGCCTTTGTCGTGGCGAAGTTGGTAAACGATTCCTCCACAACGGCATTGAGGTTGCCGCCCTCGGTGAACATCTGATAGAAATATTTCTCACTCTTGGACGAAATCACCGACGAGAGCCAGATGGATGCGGGCGTCAGCGCCAAAACAAGCAGCGCCAGCAGCCAGTTTTCCGCAAGCATCATGGCCGCGATGGCAACAATCATTAAGAAGCCGCTCATCAGGGTATCGACGATCTGATGCACATAGTTGCCCATGGTGGAAACATCGTCCGTCATACGCGATAGAATATCTCCGACGGGTGTCTGATCGACATAGCGCACAGGCAGGCGCTTGATCTTATCCGAGATGCGGATGCGGAGATTACAGGTAAAATAGCGGCTGACGACCTTGTTCAGCAGGAGCATTTTTAAATAGGAGAACAGGCTGTAGCCAATATAGACCGCAAGCAATAAGCCGAGTCCGGGCAGAAGCTGCGCGATCAGGTCGCCCGTAAAGGAGCCGTCCCAATAGGCATAAAGCCGGTCGATCAGATTGCCCAGCAGCTTCGGCCCCGCCACCGCGCAGAAGATCACGCCGCAGCAGAGCAGAACGGCGACCCCAAGCCACTTCCAAATGGGTCTTGCCTCCAGCAGGAGTCTGCGGATGATATGTTCCTTTTGCTGTTTCCGGTTTTTCATTTCGCGCCACCTCCCGTCTGAGAGGCAAAGATTTCTTGATAAATTTTGCACCGTGCGAGCAGTTGGTCATGGGTTCCCCCGTCCACGAGGCAGCCCTTATCCATGACGAAAATGCAGTCGGCGCTCATGGCGGAGGTGATGCGCTGCGTCACGACGATCTGCGTTTTCCCCGCGATCTTTTGATTGAGCGCGGTGCGCAGGTTTTTCTCCGTCAGGAAATCCAACGCGGAGAAGCTGTCGTCAAAGACATAGATCGGCGCATCTTTGACAATGGCGCGGGCAATGGAAAGGCGCTGCTTCTGACCGCCGGAGAGGTTTTTGCCCGCCTGCTTGATCTCGTAATCATAGCCGCCGTCGCAGGAGTCGATAAAATCCGAAAGCTGCGCAATCTGCGCTGCCTCCTCGACCTCCGTCTGCGCCGCCTCCGGCTTTCCCATGCGGATATTCTCCCCGATGGTGCCGGAGTAGATCGCCGCGCCCTGCAAAACACTGCTGATGGCTTTGCGCAGGGTATGCTTACTCAACTCCTGCGTGGAAACGCCGTCGAGCAGCACGCGCCCTTCAGTCGGCATACGGAAGCCGAGCAAGAGAGAAATGAGCGTGCTTTTGCCGCTGCCCGTGCCGCCGATGATGGAAATCTTTTGTCCCTTATGGATGGTCAAAGAGATATGGCTGACCGCGTCCTCCGCGCCGCCGTAGGAAAAGCTGACGTCTTCAAAGGCGATCTCCCCTGTCAGCGCGGCGTTTTGTCCGACCATCGGGTCGCCCGTTCCCTCCGCGTCGAACACCTGATTGAGGCGCTTCGTAGCGACCTGCACATGGGGGAACATGACAATGGCAAACGATGCCATAATGATGCCGTTCATGACCATCGTGACATATTGGATGATGGCGAAAATATCGCCCGCGCTGACGCTTCCTGCGCCGCTTACCATCCGCAAGCCGCCGACATAGACGATCAGCACCGCAGAGATGTTGAGCAGGAGCATTGCCACCGGCGTGATCACGCCCATCGTCACATTCGCCTTGATGATGTTTTCCGCCATCTCATGCGTGGCATCGGCAATACGCTCATGCTCATGCGCTTCGGAGTTGAACGCGCGGATCACGCGGATACCGCGCAGGCGTTCGCGCATAATGCCGTTCTGCTTGTCGATGTAAAGGTCGGATTTTTCCCAAAGCGGAAGCACCTTTTTGCCGATCAGCAGCACCGCCGCCAAAATGACGGGAATGAACGCCAGCAGGATCAGCGACAGCATGACATCCTTGCGCATGGACAGGATAACGCCCCCGAAAAACAGCATCGGGATCGTCGCTACCGTGCCTGCCAGCATAGAGGCGATCCATGAGACCGTCTCAACGTCGTGTGTTGCGCGGGTGACGAGCGCCGCCGTGCCGAGGGAGCCGAATTCCTCGAAGGAAAGCGTGTTGACCTTTCGAAATACATCCGCGCGCAGATCGGCGCAGAAGGCGGCGACAATGTTGGCAGACAGCTTCGTGCCTGCGATAATCGCGCCGAGGCTGACGGCGGCAACCGCAAGCATCTCCGCGCAGCGCAGCGCAATGAAGCCGAAATCCTCATTCTTGATGCCGTTGTTCAAAATATCCGACATCAGCGTCGGAAGCATCAGATCGCAAAACGTTGACAGTGAAACTAACAACGCGGCAAAGAGCATTTTGCCGAGATATGGTTTTAAGTACTTTAATATTCTCTTCATTAATTCCTTTCGTTCCAAACATTCAATAATAGTCCGCGCCGCACAGCAGAGAAAAGCAGGCATTGACCTCCTCGTCCGTAAACTGTGCGTGATACTGCGGCGAGACGACGAGCGCTTCCATCGAAAGGTCGAGCCGTTTGGCTGCCTTCAGCGCGTCGAAGCCGTCGGAAACGCGGTTTCGTTTGATATAATCCTTCGTTGCGGAAACCCCACCGTAGGTTTCCGCGTTTTGCCGCAGCCGCGCCTGCCGAACCCCACACTCGGTCTGCGCGGCGTCAATGACCGATAGCAACGCGGCGGTAAAATCCTTCATCCCGATCCCCCCGACAATGTATTCTACCAAAAAGTGAAAACGGAAGAGCTTTAAAGAAGAATGCTTTTCTACCATGCCTCAACAGGTATCCCGGCAAGCCCCTCCAAGGGCAAAACAAGGCAGGCAACCGAAGTCGCCTGCCTTGAAAAGCCGAATATCATCACTTGCGCAGAATTAAAACATGTCATCATTACCATCATCCGGCGGACGGTCAATAATTCCCGGATTGCTGCTGGTTGTAAGGACATCCTCAACATCAAAATGGATAATATTCATCTCGGCAGGTTGAAATTCTTTACGAGTCATGTTTTTTCCTCCTTCAAGAAACAATCAAAACACCATGTACATCCCATGCGTACATCGCCTTTTATTATATTCCCATATTTCGGGAAAGTCAATAGAAAAAATGATGTTTGTAGGGAAATCACATTGCCAATAAAAAAGTATTGGCATTTACATCCTTTTTTTGTATAATAGAAAGATATCAGCAACATATGGAAAAGAGGTAGCACATGACTCAGCTTTTATTGCGTCTGTTCGTGAAGGATCACGGCAACACCGGTGACCCGAAGGTGCGCGCGGCTTACGGCAAGCTTGCGGGCTTTGTCGGGATCATCTGCAATCTGCTGCTCTTTGCGGGCAAGCTCCTTGCGGGTATTCTCTCCGGCTCCGTCGCCATCACCGCCGACGCTGTCAACAACTTATCCGACGCCTCCTCCTCCCTCGTCACGCTGCTCGGCTTTAAGCTCGCGGAGCGTCCTGCCGATGAGGAGCATCCCTACGGGCACGCGCGCATCGAGTATCTATCCGGTCTTGCCGTCGCCGCGTTCATCCTCATCATCGGCGTGGAGCTTGCAAAAAACTCCTTTGAGAAGATCCTGCGCCCCGAAGCGGTCGCCTTCTCCGCTCTGACCCTTTGTATTCTGATCGCCTCCATTCTCGTAAAGCTCTGGATGGCGCTCTTTTGCCATATCCTCGGCAAGCGCATCGACTCGACAACCCTCGCCGCAACTTCCGCCGACAGCCGCAACGATGTGATATCGACCGCCGCCGTTCTGCTCGGCTGTCTGCTCGGGCATTTCTTTGGTTGGAAGATCGACGGCTACATTGGTCTGCTCGTGGCGCTGTTCATTCTTTGGTCGGGCATCGGCATTGCGAAGGATACCATCAGCCCGCTCTTGGGCGAGCAGGCGGATCCCGAGCTTGTCCGGCGTATCTCCGACCTGATCCTCTCCCACGAAAAAATCCTCGGTATTCACGACCTGATGGTGCACGATTACGGCCCCGGGCAGTGCTTTGCCTCCGTCCACGCGGAAATGGCTGCCTCCGACGACCCGCTCACCTGTCACGACATCATCGACGACATTGAGCGCGACGCTCTGCGGGAGCTGCGCGTTCATCTCGTGATCCATTACGATCCCATCGTGACGGACGACGAGGAATTAAACCGAATGCATGCGCTGGTCGAGCAGGAAATCAAAGCGATTGATCCCGCTCTTACCATGCATGACTTCCGCATGGTGCGCGGTCCCGGACACACGAATCTGATTTTCGACCTTGTCATTCCCTTCTCCATGACGAATCAAAAGGCGGAGCTGAAGCGGCGGATTGACGAGCGCGTCCAGTTCGAAAACAAGCGTTATTACACCGTGATCACCTTCGACGAAGCCTCGCATAACCAGCTTAAGGCCTGAGCGTGCTGCCGTCAAGCAACCGTCTGTTGTTCAACCGCCGGTTGCAGCGCATTTTTGAATTTTTTTGAATTTTCTGTAAGCAATATTGCTTCCCGCTTTTTTTCATGAGGAAGCTGTGCTATAATAGGCAAAACTGAATCTCAAACGAAAGGTCCAACAACTATGGGTTTGTTCACAAAGTTTTTCGGTACGCGCTCTGAGCGCGAGGTCAAAAAGCTCCTGCCGATGGTGGATCGTATCGAAGCCCTCGGGGACGAAATGAAAGCGCTGACGGACGAGCAGCTCCGCGCCAAAACGGACGAGTTCAAAAAACGTTATCAGGACGGTGAGACGCTGGACGAGCTGCTCCCCGAAGCCTTTGCGGTTTGCCGCGAGGCAGCCGACCGTGTGCTCGGGATGCGTCCGTACCGCGTGCAGCTCATCGGCGGCATTGTCCTGCATCAGGGGCGCATTGCCGAGATGAAGACCGGCGAAGGCAAGACCCTCGTCGCGATTCTACCCGCATATTTGAATGCACTTGCAGGCAAAGGCGTGCATATCGTTACTGTCAACGACTACCTTGCCAAGCGTGACTCGGAGTGGATGGGTAAGGTCTACCGTTTCCTCGGTCTGACCGTCGGTCTGATTATCCATGACTTAAAGGCAAACGAGCGCCGCGCCGCCTACAACGCCGATATCACCTACTGCACCAACAACGAGCTGGGCTTTGACTATCTGCGTGACAATATGGCGCTGTATAAATCCGACATGGTGCAGCGCGGCCACAGCTTCGCCATCGTGGACGAGGTAGACTCCATCCTGATCGACGAGGCGCGCACCCCGCTGATCATCTCGGGCAAGGGCGAGGAATCGACCAAGCTCTATGAGATGGCGGACTTCTTTGTCTCAACGCTGAAAAAGAAGGTCTTTGCCACCACCGACGAGAAAGAGGAGCAGGACGATCTCGACTGCGATTACTACGTTGACGAGAAGGCGCGTACCGCCTCTCTGACCGCCAGCGGCATTGCCAAGGCGGAAAAATATTTCAATGTGGAGAACTTAGCAGACATTGAGAACACCACACTTTCGCACCACATCAACCAAGCCCTGCGCGCCCGCGGCATCATGAAGCGCGATATTGACTATGTCGTCAAGGACGGGCAGGTCATCATCGTCGACGAATTCACCGGCCGTCTGATGTACGGCAGACGCTATAACGAAGGTCTGCATCAGGCAATCGAGGCAAAGGAGGGCGTGTCCGTCGCAAGCGAGAACAAGACGCTTGCCACCATCACCTTCCAGAATTTCTTCCGCCTGTATTCCAAGCTCTCCGGCATGACCGGTACGGCGCTGACCGAGGAGGAGGAATTCTCCGCGATCTACAAGCTTGACATTGTGGAGATCCCGACCAACAAGCCCGTCGTCCGTGTCGATCACAATGACGTCGTCTATAAAACCGAAGCGGGTAAATTCCGCGCGGTCATTGAGCAGATCAAGCAGTGCCACGAGAAGGGGCAGCCCGTGCTGGTCGGCACGATCTCCATCGAAAAATCGGAGCTGCTGTCCAAAATGCTTAGGCGCGAGGGTGTGCAGCATACCGTCCTGAACGCCAAGCACCACGAGCGCGAGGCGGAGATCGTCGCGCAGGCAGGCAAATTCGGCGCGGTCACGATCTCCACGAACATGGCAGGCCGCGGTACGGATATCATGCTCGGCGGCAACGCGGAATATATGGCGCTGTCCGACCTGCGCAAGCAGGGCGTTGCCGATGAACTGATCGCGGAGGCAAATTCCTATGCCGAGACGGACGACCCCGAGGTTCTTGCCGTCCGTGCCGCGTTTAAGGAGGCTTATGCACGCCACAAGGTCGATGTCGATGCCGAGGCGGAGCGCGTGCGCGCGGCAGGCGGTCTGTTCATCGTCGGCACTGAACGCCATGAATCCCGCCGCATCGACAACCAGCTCCGCGGCCGTTCCGGCAGACAAGGCGACCCCGGCGAGACGCGTTTCTTCCTCTCGCTGGAGGATGACGTCATGCGTCTGTTCGGCTCGGAGCGCATTATGAATATGATGAATTCCCTCGGCGTGGACGAGGATACACCGATTGACGCCAAAATGCTCTCCAGCGCAATCGAAAACGCCCAGAAGACCGTGGAAAGCCGCAACTTCCAAGCCCGTAAGAACGTGCTGGAATACGACGATGTCATGAATACCCAGCGCGCCGTGATCTACGAGCAGCGTCAAAAGGTGCTCGACGGCGAGGATCTCTCGCAGACCATCGAGTCCATGATGCACCACGTCATTGACACCGAGGTGGAGGATGCCTTCGGTGCCGAGGAGGGCAAGCCCGTTGAAACGCTGCGCGCCAAATTTGAAGGCGTCTATTTCCCGAAGGGCGCGTTTGCGCCGGCAGAGGACGTCACGAAAGAGCAGGCCTGCGAGCAGCTTTACGAGCTTTTCCGCCAAACCTACGCCAAGCGCGAGGAGGAATTCGGTGCAGAGCGCATGCGCGAAATCGAACGCATCATCCTCCTGCGCGTCGTGGACGAATACTGGATGGACAACATTGACGCGATGGACGACCTCAAGCAGGGCATCCGCCTGCGCGCCTACGGGCAGACCGACCCAGTGATTGCCTACAAGCGTGAGGGCTTCGTCATGTTTGACGGCATGATCAACGCCATTCGCGAGGAGACCGTCCGCCGCCTCTTTATCTTCCGCCTGAAGACGAATGAGGAGGTGCGTCGTCAGCAGGTCGCCAAGATCACCGGCACGGGCGGCGCGGACAAAACCGTGAAAAAGCAGCCCGTGAAGAAGGTCAAGATCGGCGCGAACGACCCCTGCCCCTGCGGAAGCGGTAAAAAGTACAAGCACTGCTGCCGTGATAAGGACGAGGCGAAGTGATGGGCTTTGAAACACGCCGTACCGGCGATCTGGAATACCTGACTTCTCCCCTGCTCTCGGGCACGCCCCACTGCTTTTCCACCCGTTTCGGCGGCGTGAGCGAGGGTGTGCTCGCCTCGCTGAATTTAGGCGTCCATCGAGGCGACGCGCCGAAAAACGTGCTGGAAAACTATCGGCGCTTGGGCGCAGCCGTCGGCTTTGACCCGAAACGCACCGTCTTTACCAAACAGATCCATTCGGATATCATCGAGCGTGTCGGCGCGTCCGACTGTGGACGCGGTCTGATCATCCCCGTGGAAAACGGCTGTGACGGACTGGTAACGAACGAGCCGGAGGTCGTCCTGACCGTATTCTCCGCCGACTGTACCCCCGTTTTACTCTATGATCCCGTTGCCAAAGCAGTCGGCGCCGTCCATGCGGGCTGGCGCGGCACGGCGGCGGCAATCGCGGCAAAGGCGGTCGAGCGCATGGCTGCGGAATTCGGCTCAAAGCCCGAAAATATCCGCGCCGCCATCGGCCCATGCATCTCACAGTGCTGCTTTGAAACGGATCGCGATGTCCCTGACGCCATGCGGAGCGCTTTCGGAGAGGACGCAAAAAAAGCGATCCGCGAGGTTGGCGAAAAATATTATGTAAACCTAAAGGCGCTTAACGCACTTGCGCTCACACGAGCGGGTGTGCGGCAGATTGACATTGCGGCGGAATGCACTGCCTGTGAGCCGGAGCGTTTCTGGTCGCACCGCAGAGTCGGCAACCGTCGCGGCTCGCTTGCCGCCATGATTCTTTTGCGAGGTGATGCGCAGTGAAACGGACACTTTTTCTCTGTCTGGCGCTCTTTCTCCTGCTTACTGCCTGCACGCAGCAAACGCAGACACTCCCCACGGTTCCCACCGTTGAGACGGAGCCGGAGCTGACGCAGGAGACACCGCAGGAAGTTTCGGCGGCGGAGGCTTTCGGGCTGGCGTATCTGCCCGCTTACGGTCTGAACCCTTTTCAATGCACCGCGACGGTCAACCGCGCACTGTTTTCCCTGCTGTATGAGAGTCTGTTCGTCGTCTCCAATCAGTTCCGCGCCGAACCGGTGCTCTGCGAAAGCTTCAAGGTATCCGATGAGGGGAAAACCTATAGCTTCACCCTTGTCAGCGGTGTGACCTTCTCTGACGGAACACCGCTGACCGCGGACGATGTCGCCGCCTCCGTGGAAGCGGCAAGGCAAAGTCCCATCTATTCATCGCGGCTTTCTCACATTTCCTATTACACGGTCAACGAAGACGGAACCTTCTCCGTCTTCCTCGATACGCCGTATGAAAACTTCGCGCTGATGCTCGACGTACCGATTGTCAAGGCGAACACGGTGGACAGCCGGACGCCGATTGGCAGCGGCTCTTACTGTCTGCGCGGTGCAAAGCTGCAAAGGAATTCGCATTGGAAGCAGCTCACCTCGCCGATCCTCACCGCCGAGACGATCCCCTTAACCTCCTGCGCCGATCCGGGCGAGCTGCGCGACAGCTTCGAGTTCGGCACAACCGATCTGGTCTACTGCGACCCCAATTCCCCCGCAGCGGTCGGCTATCGCTGTGACTATGAGGTTTGGGAAGCCCCGACGACCGTGATGCACTATCTCGGCTTTAACCTCTATAGCGGCTATTTTGTCAATGAAAAGCTTCGTGTTGCGGTAACGCTTGCACTGGATCGCGAGGATATCGCCAATAAGGTCTACGGCGGCTTCGCGCAGGCAAGCGTTCTGCCCTGCTCCCCCTATTCGGATCTCTATGACGCGCAGCTTGCCGAGGAATACGACTATGCGCCCGCCGCCTTTGCGGCAGCGGTGAAGGAGTCCGGCGTCACGACCTCGACGGATTACGTCGGATACGCCGGAACGCTGCTTGTCTGCTCCGAGGATCCGAAGCGCGTCGCCGCAGCGGACTATATCGCCGCCGTCTTGCAGGAGGCAGGCTTGAACATCACCGTAAACGCAGTTGATTATGACAGCTATCAAGCTGCCCTGAAAAACGGCAATTTTGATCTTTATTACGGAGAAGTGCGCCTAACCGCAAGCTTTGATCTGTCAGAATTCTTTGAGGAATACGGCAATCTGCAATACGGCTCCATCGCCTCCGGAGGTCTAACCGCGCTCTGCCTTGCGTCTTTGGAAAACTCAGGCAGCTTCTCGGAGCTTTGCGCGCAGCTCATGCAGCAGGCACTGATCTGCCCTGTCGTGTTTAAGGGCTACGCCATCTATGTCACGCGCGGCGCGATCTCCTCCGTCACCCCCGCTGTGGACTACGTCTTCCATAACGCATCCACGGCGCGCACCCTCGCCGACGCAGACCAAACCTACGCCGACACTGCCCCCGTCGAGCCGCCCGCCGAATCGACCGACACCACGGACGAAACCGATTCTACAACCGACGCCCCTCCGGTGGAATCCTCCGAAACGCCGTGACCTCCCCCTGTAGGGCGGGGATGTCTGTCAATAGCAACATGGTTTACAATTTGTGAAGGGACATGGTTTACAACTTGTGTCCCTCCAAATGGCTTCGATTCTTGATAAGATGGCGAAGCGTAGCTAGCCAGCTTAAAAACAATCGAAGCCTCGCCGCAGCCTGGCGCAGCCAGGCGAGGACAAAACGAGTATCATACTTTGTCCTTGAGACGTGGATCCCCTTCGATCAGGTACGCACGCCGAAACTCAAATGTGCGTTTCTCCACATTAAGCCGTCCAAT
>JAQXWB010000033.1 GCA_029225225.1 Bacillota bacterium
GCAGTCGGTAGTTCCTACACCGGCTTATGACTGTCCCCGCCCTACATAGGGTTATAGTAATGACAAGGAAAATCTGCTCTATTTGTCATTGTGCTGGAACTGTCAACCGCGTGCAAAGCCGTACTGTCTGCCGATTCCCGCTCGTCGGAGACATAGTCCAGCCCTACAATAGCACTTCAAACGCGTCCTCTCCATATTGAAATTGAATATAAATTTCTTCTGCCGTTTGCTGGCCTTTCACCAATAGCGCTTTGGCAATTCCAAAATTTCCAAGCTCCATTTCCTCGATTGCTTTTGTTACCGCAGAAAACAGCGCATAATAAGGTCTCCTATATTCTTCCATATCCATCCTCCTTTGTTTTTACGGAATGTCATTTCTTTTTTGTCTACTATAGCAGATAATTATCAATTTGTCTATTATCATAGACAAATATATTTTCTTTTTTCGTTAAACTTAGCGGAGAAAGGATGTGGTAGGTATGACAGAATTTGACCGTACCGCAGCAGGGCGTGTAATCCGCCGTCTGCGGAAGGAGCGTGGGCAATCGCAGGAGCTGTTAAGCGGACTTGCCGGGATCGCGCGCAGTCATCTTGCCATGATAGAAACCGGCGCGAAGCAGCCGAATTTCGAGACACTGTGGCGCATTGCCAACGCGCTGGAGCTGCTGCCACACAGCCTTGTAGCGCTGATTGAAGACGAAGCAAAAAACAGGACGACGCCGTGAAGCGAAGTCCTGTTTTTCCCTTATATATCGTAAATGCCCAGCACCACAATGCCGACCACGACCAGTACGATCATGGCGTAGTGCTTCCACGAGAGCTTTTCCTTTAGGAATATTCTACTCCAAACAACCGACGCCACGCAATACGCCGAAATAATCGGCGCGGACATCATCACATGCTCCTCATCTGCCAGCGCATAAATGTAGAACAACTGACCGACTGTCTCGAACACCGCGCCGACGTATTTCGGTGCTTCCGCCTTGACAGTGAATTTTTCCCTGCGCGCCAGCAAATAGATCAGGCAGCAGATGCCCGCCGTGAGGAAGGTCAGCTCATAAGCGACATTCGCGGAGTCCTCATTCAGCGTTTCCAGCACAAGGCTGTCGGCAAAGGTTCCCGCCGCATCGAGCAGGCAGTAGGCAATGGGCAAGCACAGCGCAAGCCAGCTCTTGGCATACTTGCGGTTCGCATGCTCCTGCCGCTTGGCGCGCAGCGTCTCATCCTCCCGCGCTTCCACAACACCGAGACCGATCACACCCGCGCAGACCAGTCCGACCGCTGCAATGACAAAGGCACGATCCTTCGTACTCATATCCGCAAGCGCGCCGGTCAGCAGGCAGCACACCGCGACAAGCGCGCCGGAGGAGTTGCAAATCGGCGAGGAAATGGAAAGCTCAATATACCGCAGACCGACATACCCCAGCGTCATAGACAGGATATAGAGCAATGAGACGGGCAGATATTTCCAAATGACATACCATGAAATGACAACATCTTGGAAGAAGACCATATACGCCGCGTGCAATCCCATGACCACACCGACGGCAACGACCATCTTCAAATGTGCCGTCTTATCCTTTTCTCCGCAGCAGCCGAGCTTGGAAAACAGATCCGAGCCGCTCCAGCAGAGCAAGGCGATAATGGCAAACCAAAACCAATTCATATTCTCACCCTCGTTTTTTCATGAATCACGCGTTTTCCGGCAGTCTTGCCAGCCCCGCTTCGACCATTTTTTGCAGCGAGAGCAAAATGCCGAGCTTGGCATGATACCATGTCAGACCGCCTTGGAAATAGACCGCGTAGGGCGGGCGGATGGGACCGTCTGCGGAAAGCTCAATCGACGAGCCTTGCACGAATGCACCCGCCGCCATAATGACCTCGTCCTCATACCCGGGCATGGCCCACGGCATCGGATCAGCGAAGCTGTCCACGGGCGCGGCAGACTGAATGCCCTTGCAGAAGGCGATCATGCCCTCGCGTGAGCCTAATTCCACCGCCTGAATGATGTCGTAGCGCGGCTCCGAGCCGTTCGGCACGACGCGGAAGCCGAGACGTTCATAGAGATTCGCAGCAAAGATCGCGCCCTTGAGCGCGCTTGCAACCACCGTCGGCGCGAGGAAGAAGCCCTGATAGAACGCGGGCATCAGGCCGAGATTCGCGCCGACCTCCTGCCCCAAGCCGGGCGCGGAGAGGCGGTAGGCGCAGCGCTCGACGCATTCCTTTTTGCCGCAGATATAGCCGCCGATGGGCGCAAGTCCGCCGCCGGGGTTCTTGATGAGGCTGCCGACAACCATGTCCGCGCCGACGTCGCTCGGTTCAATTGTCTCAACGAATTCGCCGTAGCAATTATCCACCATGCAAATGATATCCGGCTTGATGGATTTCAGAAAAGCGATCAGCTCCCCGATCTGCTCAACTGAAAACGTCGGGCGCGTCGCATAGCCCTTGCTGCGCTGGATGGTGGCAAGCTTCGTCCTTTCGTTGACGGCGGCGCGGATGGCATCATAGTCAAACGTGCCGTCCGGCTTCAGATCTGCCTGCCGGTAGGTCACGCCGTATTCCTTCAGCGAGCATTTCGACTCGCGAATGCCGATCACTTCCTCGAGCGTGTCATACGGACTGCCAACCGGCGAGAGCAGCTCGTCCCCGGGCAGAAGATTTGCCGAAAGCGCCACCGTCAGCGCGTGCGTTCCGCAGGTGATCTGGGGGCGGACAAGCGCCGCCTCGGTGTGGAAGGTATCGGCATAGACGCGCTCTAAGTTGTCGCGTCCGACATCGTCATAGCCGTAGCCCGTCGTCGCGGCAAAGCACGCAGCGTTGACGCGGTTTTTCTGCATCGCCGCAATGACCTTCGCCTGATTGTATTCCGCAACCGCATCCACCTTGCGGAAGCGCTCCTCCAATTCCTTCAGCACACGTTCGCCGTAGTCGTAGACCGTCTCGGAAACGCCGAGCGCCGCATACATCTGTCTCATTCTTCTCTCTCCTTGTCCAAATTTTGAAAAATCCTTTGCGCTACATCATTCAGCACCTCGGGCTTCGTCACGAGAATGCCGTTTTCCTCGTCGCCGAGGATGAGCAGCGTGTCGCCCGGGCGAATGCCGAAGACCTCGCGGGCGTCCTTTGGGATGACAATCTGACCGCGTTCCCCGACCTTTGCCGTGCCGAAAATGTGCCGCCCGCGCGACCTTCCCAGCAGATGCTTGCCTCCTGCCATTGCAATTCACCTTCACACTTTTCATATTTGTGCGATTTATTGTAGCCCCGCCTTCCCTATTTGTCAACCCCATTCCCCAAAACTCTCGTAGGCAGCTTGTAGGGCGGGGACATGTCATAAGCCGATGAAAGAACCACAATACCATCAAAGAACAAGCGGTTGAAGCATCTGCCCCAACCGCTTCGATTTTTATGCTTTGCTCCGTTCCTGTGTCTCCGCGTGCTTTCTCGTATAGATCAGCCATTTCACAAATCCGTACACCGTGTTGACAAGCATCGCAACCTCAGTGATGAGCAGAATATATGCGCCGGCAGAGATATCCATGAAGATATACAGGATTGTAGTGATGAACCACGCAAACCACTGCTCACTATAGCGCAGGAGCAGCAAAACGCCGTTCGCCATACCTACCGCCGAGGCAAAGGATTCCAAATAAGAATCCTCCGCGCCGGGGATGTGCTGCATCAGATACCCCGCGACCAGACCAAACACAGCAATCGCCAGCACGACCAGTGCCGCCTGCCAAAGCTTCAGACGCTTGACCTGCGTCAGATTCTCGTCCTCACGGTCGGGGTGCTTTCTCCAGCGCAGATAGCTCACCACATCAATCGGCATCCAGAAGCAAACCACGGTAATCGCCAGCGTGTACCAGCCCAACGCAAGGGAGATCACCAGATAAGTCAGCTCAATAAAGAAAAAATCCACCACAAAGTTCAGCTTGCTCTGCTTAGAGATCAGCAGCTCACACAAGGGGTTGGCAAGCACCGTGATGACGGAGCAAACCGTGACAAGGATGCCTTCGGTGCTGTCGAGCATCATCTCCGGAAAAAAGATGACAAAGCCGAAGGTCAGCAGGACGACGACCGCCAAATAAGTGATCTGATAGGGGGTGAAGGACTTTAAGAAGCTCTTGACCCTTGCTTTTCTCTCATTCATAACGCATTACCTCTCTATTTCTGATACGCGGAGATATTCCGCAAGCCGCGGGAACGCTCGCAGGCAGTTGTTAAAATATATGTCCTCAAGCTGCTCCGGAGAAAAGATTTTGCCGATGGTGTAATCGTACTCCGTAAGGGCAGACAGATGGATCGGCGGGCAGAAATCCGTGCCGTAGAGAATTTGCTTGTAGGTATCGGGATACTGCCGGATTGCCTTGGCAAAGGTGTCAATCGCCCACTCGATGTCCGCGTCCTCCTTCGTGCCCGGCTCGTATGCACCCGAAAAATCCGTGAACAGATTTTTGTGCCCATGGACAAGGCGGATGCACTCGTCAAAGCGCGGATCGTCCATGTGCGCAATGATGAAATTGACCTCCGGATAGCGCTCTGCCGCGTTGGCAACAAAGCAGGCGTTCGAGCCCTCCATGTCGTTATCCGTCGGCAGCACCAGAGAGCACAGTCCGTTGTGGAAGGTCACGGAAAGGCGGTGCTTGCACGCAAATTCATATACGCACGAAAGCCGTTCGTCATCCGCTCTGCCCGCCTGATAGGTCAGGTAAATTTTCAGCCCGACAATGCGGCAATCCGCAAGCTGCCCCTCAATCTCCTCCAGTTGCGGTGGAATCTCCCGGCTGAGGTCGATGCACGGACAGAGAAAGAGCCTCGGGTCGCTCTTGACGGTGTTGTACGAATCGTCCGCAACGATATGGTGAAACTGCGGCAAAAACTGCATCACAAGGGCATAGCCGTCGGTACGCGAAAAATACTCGTCCCGAATCTCCGCGCTGACAATGTGGGTATGACAGTCGATCTTCTTTTGCATAGACGCTCCCTTTTTCTCAAACTATATTTCATACTTTTCATATTTGTGTGATACATTGTAGTCCTCCGTCCCCCGTTTGTCAACCTTTTTTTCATAAAATGTTTCCCCCGCATTGTCATTCACGCACAATCTTCTGTAGGGCGTGGACATGTCCACGCCGACCGCGAAGCGGCAGACAGTACCAACGAACAAATCCGCAGGCAGTCGGTAGTTCCTACACGCGGCGGGGACAACCGTTCCGTACCAACTACCATCCCACGCAGTAATCTCCCTTCTCTGTCATTGCGAGGAGCGCAGCGACGTGGCAATCTCGTACAGGCACTACCGATTGCGTACCCCCCATTCATTCCTCCACCGCAAATTATACCGTTGGTTGAATTCTTTTTCTACAAATTCTACAATCAGTTGGTTGCCCCACAGGCAGCCATGTGATAAGATGATTGCAGAAGCCGCGAAGGGAGGAACCCCGCATGAACCTCAACCTGTCCGAAACGATCCGTCGCTTTCGCAAGGAGCGCGGGCTGACGCAGGAGCAGCTTGCTGAAGCGCTCGACGTCTCCGTCGGTGCAGTCTCCAAATGGGAGCTTGGCAGTGCCGCGCCTGACTTAAGCCGTCTCGTGGAACTGGCGGAATTTTTTGAAACCTCGGTCGATGTCTTGCTTGGCTACGAGCTGCAAGGTGGCGGCTTGAAAAAAAGCCTTGCAGAGATCAAGCGCTGCCGCATGGCAAAAGCGCGGGACGAGGGCAAAGCAGTGGTCGAAAAAGCCCTGCGGCAATACCCGAACAGCTTTGAGATTGTCTACCAAAGCGCCGTGTTCTTTCGTCTGCTCGGTGTGGAACAGAGAGACGATGCGTTTTTGCGGCGGGCACTGACGCTGTATGAACGCGCCGTTACGCTTTTTTCGCAGAATACCGACAGTGACATTACGTGCTTCGGTCTACAAAATGCCGTTGCACAGATCTATCAGGCGCTCGGGGACAGTGAGGCAGCGCTTCACAGGCTGAAGGAAAGCAATGTTGACCGACATAACAACGGATATATCGGTCTGATCCTCTCCCTCCTCCACCGTCCGGATGAGGCGCTCCCCTATCTTTCGGACGCGCTTGCCATACAGCTCACGAACCTGTTCGAGCTTGGCATCGGCTTTGCAAATGCCTTGCTGGACAATGGAACACCTGCCGCCGCGTTGGAGATCGTCCTGTGGATCCTCGAATTTCTCGAGCGTGCCAAATACCAAGACCGCGTGACCTATTTTGATAAGCTGACGGCAACGCTTTTTTTGGCGTGCGCACAGTTGAGCGATAACGCAGAGGATCGGCGCGCGTATCTGCGCCGTGCCATGAATGACGCCGAGCTCTTCGATGCCGCACCTGACTATACCTTTGAAGTATTTCGCTTTTACTATGGGAATCAGCATAACACCGCCTTTGACGACCTCGGTGTCAGCGTAACGGAGGTGATCCGAACTGCCGCCGCGCAGGATGCCGCTCTATATTCCGAATGGGAGAGGATTCAAAATGAAAAAAAAGCAACTTAACCGCAAGCCCTTTCTGAAACGATTTTATCACAAAAACAAGGGACGTTTCTGCCTCGCGCTGGCAGCAACGCTGCTGTATGTCGCCGTCAATCTCGCCATATCGCTTTTGATGCAGCAGCTCATCGACGTGATTTCCGGCAACCATACCATCGCGACGCTGCCGCAGCTTGCGATTCTCGCAGGTGTTTCTATCGTCTTTTCCGTCCTGTTCTCGTTGATGTCCTATCTTTCTGAGCCGCGGTTTTACGCCCGCGCCATGCGGCAGTATAAGGACTATGTCTTCGGCGAGCTGACCAAAAAGGGCATCTCCGCCTTCACGGGCGAGCAGACCTCCACCTATGTGTCCGCACTCTCGAATGACGCCTCCGCCATCGAAAAAAACTATTTGGAGACGCTGTTCCCGCTCATTCAAAACATTCTGCTCTTCGTCGGGGCGTTTTCCATGATGCTATGGTATAGTCCGCTTCTGACCCTCGCGGCATTTCTGCTTGCGTTTCTGCCTGTGATTGCCTCCATGCTGACCGGCAAAAAGCTCGCAGTCGCCGAAAAGGCAGTCTCCGACCGCAACGAGAGCTTTATGGCAACTTTAAAAGATAGCCTCAACGGCTTCTCCGTCATTAAGGGCTTCAAGGCGGAGCAGGCGATTCTCCGCATGTTCGCAGAGAGGAACCGGTCTGCGGAAAGCGCCAAGGAGCACCGCAGAAAGCTGAGCAAGCTGATCAACGGCATTGCCTATTTCGCGGGTCTGACCGCCCAACTCGGCGTGTTCCTGATCGGCGCGTTTCTCGCCGTGCGCGGCATGGGTGTGACGGCAGGTATCGTCATCGTCTTTGTCCAGCTCATGAATTACGTCATCCGGCCGATCGCGGAGGTGCCGGGAATTCTCGCCAACCGGAAATCAGCACTGGCGTTAATCGACAAGGTTTCGGAGGCCCTCAGCAACAACCGCCGCGACGACGGGCGCGACATTCCGAGCAAGCTCTCCGACGCAATCGAACTGAAGAATGTCACTTTCTCTTATGAACCGGGTAAGGAAGTCCTGCATGGCATCAGCGCGCGTTTTGAAACAGGCAAGAGCTACGCCATTGTCGGCGGCTCCGGCAGCGGCAAATCGACCATGCTCAATCTTCTGATGGCAAGCCGCAGCGACTACGGCGGCGACATCCTCTACGACGGCACGGAGCTGCATGACATTCGCGCGGAATCTCTCTATGATCTTGTCTCTATCGTGCAGCAAAACGTCTTTATCTTCAACAGCTCCGTCCGAGATAATATCACGATGTTCCGCGAATTTGACAAAGCGGAGGTCGATGCGGCGATCCGCCTTTCCGGTCTGAGCGCCTTGATTGCCGCACGCGGGGAGGATTACCTCTGCGGTGAAAACGGCAGCGGCCTGTCCGGCGGCGAAAAGCAGCGCATCTCCATTGCCAGAAGCCTGCTACGGAAAACCCCTGTCCTTCTAATGGACGAAGCGACCGCCGCGCTGGACGCGGAAACCGCCTATTACATCACAAGCTCCATTTTGAACCTCGACGGTCTGACCCGCATCGTCGTAACCCACTCGCTCGATGAAACGCTTCTCAAGCGCTATGACCGTATTTTCACCCTGAAAAACGGAAATATCATCGAAAGCGGCACCTTCGACGAACTGATGGCAAAAAAGGAATACTTCTACTCCCTCTTCACCGTCTCGCAGGCATAAATACCTCCGCGCATCTCTGTAGGGCGGGGACATGTTCTGTTGAATCAGCGGCTCTGTCTGCGCAGGCAAAGCCCGCTTGCCAGTCGCCTTGATTCTGCCACTCCTTTTTGCTCGCTTCTCCCGCCGCAGGCGGCGCTCGCAAACGTCCCCCCGCCGACCGCGAAGCGGCAGGCGGTAGGCAAGAACGAGTTTGTACGCAATCGGTAGTTCCTACACGCAGCGGAGACATATCCCCGTCCTACAGAGGTACGTGTGAACTTTGGAGTTGTTGCGCTTAGGAGAAAAACAGATTGCCACGTCGCTGCGCTCCTCGCAATGACAGGCGGGGTCGCCTTTTCTGTCATTGCGAGCCGAGGAACGAGGCGTGGCAATCTCGTGCAGCAACTACCAGTCGCGCACAATCCTCCCCCAAATCACTGAGAGGCGTGCATACCCACAGAGCTACACCGCATTCGCAAGCCTCCTTCGTTGGAAATCTCTGCTCGGCCGACGGCACTCCCATGCAGGAGTGCCCTTCCATCCATACAAAAACGCGATAAAAAGCGTTTCTTTTCGAATTATCACGGCTTTTATAAAAAAAATCCTTGACAATTGCGTTCCTATATGTTACTATTTTATGGCTGATGCAGAACCCGAACATGCGGGTGTAGTATAACGGCTAGTACAACAGCCTTCCAAGCTGTGGGCGTGGGTTCGATTCCCATCACTCGCTCCATACGCGCCAGTAGCTCATCCGGATAGAGCAACTGCCTTCTAAGCAGTAGGTGGGGGGTTCGAGTCCCTTCTGGCGTACCAGCCGGGCAAAGCATCGGTAGCATGAAAAGGCGTGCGATCCGCCACAGGGTCGTTCGTTTCGGGAAAGTATACGGTGGGTGTAGCGTAGTTGGTTAACGCGTCAGATTGTGGCTCTGAAGACCGAGGGTTCGAGTCCCTTCACTCACCCCATTTCCTCTCTTGGCACGGACCATATTGGGATGTCGCCAAGTGGTAAGGCACCAGACTTTGACTCTGGCATTCGTAGGTTCGAGTCCTGCCATCCCAGCCATGTCGGAGCAAGGCGCGCTTTGCTCCGATCTTTTTTTCTTGCAAGTCTAATTCCATATGACCCGCTAGCTCAGCAGGCAGAGCAATTGCCTTTTAAGCAATGGGTCTGGAGTTCGAATCTCCAGCGGGTCACCACAAAAAACGAGCACCCTTTGGGTGTTCGTTTTTTGTGGTGGAGGTTTGAAATTTATATTGTGTGGAGAGAGACTGTTTCGTGTATTGCAGCTTTTTTGAAAGCTCGCGTTTTTACAATAAAAGCTTGACTTCATCCGGCTTCTGCTGTAAAATAGCTATGAAAAGGAACGAAGCGCGTCAGTCTTTCTTTACGCAATCATGACTATTCATCATTGCAATAGGGGTGCAGTCTGATAGATTTGCTTCTGCGAATGACGCTTTCTACCGTCTTTTGGCACGCGATCATGCTGTGTGGAAGCCACTGCCGAGAATACATACAAAGGAGGTCATGAAGATGAAACAGTTTGTAGAGCCGACGATTGAGTACGAAGAATTCGAGCCCGTGGATGTTCTGACCGTATCTGGTTTCGGTGATCCCGAGTTGCCGCCCGATCCGTTCTGAGTCTTACCTAAATAAAGCACATACATATAAAATACCGATTTCCGTTGCTGCGGAAATCGGTATTTTATATGTATGATTCGTTGTAAAGAAAAGGATTATATCGAATGTAGCATATTTCCGGGGAGTAATCACTTCTAACAGTCTATACGCTTCACTACAAGTCGATTTAGATATGGATATCTCTCCATCCCGTATAAGCATGTATATCAGCCTTCCTGCCGGAAGCCCCGACCGGTTCATGCTGACCGTGATCGCAAAATTGACAAAAGCTAATTCGATAAATAACGTAAGAGAGTCAATATCTGTTAGAGCTTTTATCATTGATCAACAGAAAACGGCAGCCATACCAATGGGGCAATGTTATTGCCGTCCTACTAATTCCCTTTGGAGCTTCTTTGTCAGCTTCTCAAACACCAGCCGATAAGAGCTGTCGCAGAGATCCCGCAGCACGTCCTCCGGCACTGCACCGTCGAGAAAAACGGAGATCCAGTGCCGCTTATCGCAGTAAAAGCCGGGCACGATATCGGGAAACTCCGCACGCAGCAGCTCTGAGCGGAGCGGGTCGCATTTGAGCGTCAGCAGCTCGCGGCAGTCGTAGCCCTTGTGCTCCGGTCCCGGCTGACAGGTCGCCGCAAACAGCTTTCCGCCGACCTGATAGCGCCACCACTGCCATTCAAGCTTATAATCCTTCACCGCGCCTGCCTTATCCAGCAAATACGCGTCCAACCATTCATATTTGTTCATTTTCTCCTCCAAAAAACAGCGGATGCCTCGCGGCACCCGCTGTAAAATGCGAATTATTCTTCTTCGTTCTTCTTGGCGTCCTCGATGATCTTTGCCTGATTCATCTGCGGGACTTCCTCGTAACGGACGAACTTGAGGGAGTAGGAGCCTCTGCCCTGCGTCATGGAGCGGAGGTCAATGGCGTAGCTGCTCATCTCGCCGATGGGGACTTCCGCGTCAACGATCTGCCAACCGCGGTTCTCGGCATCGGGATTCATGCCCATAACACGGCCGCGGCGCTTGTTGAGGTCGCCGATGATATCGCCCATGTTGGCATCGGGGATGAAGACCTTCAGCTCGCCGATCGGCTCGAGGAGCGTCGGCGCAGCGGTGGGCAGACCTTCCTTATAAGCAATGCCCGCAGCGGTCTGGAACGCCATATCGGACGAGTCAACGGGATGGTAAGAGCCGAAGTACAGCGTGGACTTCAGGAACACAACGGGATAGCCCGCCAGAACGCCCTTGCCGATGCAGTTGCGCAGGCCCTTTTCAACCGAGGGGATGAAGTTCTTCGGCACGCAGCCGCCGACCGTCTCGTCGGCAAAGATCATATCCTCTGTCTCACTCTGCGGCTCAAAACGGATGTAAACGTCACCGAACTGACCGTGACCGCCGGACTGCTTCTTGTGGCGGCCGTGGATCTCGACCTTTTTCTTGATGGTCTCGCGGTAAGCAATCTTCGCCGGACGCAGCTCCGCCTCGACCTTATACTTGCTCAGCAGCTTGGAGATGATGACGCTCAGGTGGATATCGCAGACGCCCGCGATGATCATTTCCTTCGTCTCGGGATCGTTGCCGTAGGTGAAGGAGGCGTCTTCCTCATTCAGCTTGACAAGACCTGCCGCGACCTTATCCTCCTGCCCCTTCGTCTTGGCATAGATTGCCATGCGGTAGCAGGGCTCAGCGTAGGTCATGGGCTTCGCGGTGACAACCTTGCCCGCAAGACCGAGGGTGTCGCCGGTGCGGACGGAGGCGAGCTTGGTGAATACGCCGATGTCGCCGCAGCAGACCTTCGAGGTCTTTACATTATCCTTGCCCTTCGGGAAGAAGGTGTTTCCGAGCTTTTCGTTGTCGCCGGTGCGGGCATTGACAACGGTCAGGGTATCCTCAATGTCGCCTGAAATGACCTTGAAGTAGGAGTTCTTGCCGTACTGATCCGCCATGGTGTTGAACACGAACGCCATCGGGCTGCCGGAGGGATCCAGCGCCAGTTCAGACTCATTGCCGTCCTCATCGACGATAACAGCAGGCTTGCCTTCGAGGGGCGAGGGAGCAAATTTCTTGATGTTCTCGAGCAAACGGGTCGTGCCGAGCCCGTTCATCGCACAGCCGCAGAAGACCGGCGTGACCGTGCGCTGCTTGATGCCGTCCTTAATGCCCTTGATGAGCTCTTCCTCGGTGAACGGCTCTTCCATGAAGAACTTCTCCATGAGAGCTTCGTCCGTCTCCGCGACCTGCTCATTCAGCTCTGCCATGTACTCTTCGATCTTTTCCTCGGCGTCTGCGGGCAGAGCGATCTCCTTGCCGCTGACGTCGTAAGCCTTCTTGGCGATCAGATCGACCACGCCGACTGCCTGCTCGCCGTTCAGAATCGGGAAGGTGAAGGGGATGGCGGAAGCGCCGAAGGTGTCACGGATGGCATCAAAGGTGCCGAAGAAATTCGCATGCTCTTCGTCGAGCTTGGAAACATAGAACATTGCAGGCAGATTTGCATCCGCAAGGGACTTCCAGCCCTTTTCGGTGCCGACGGCGATGCCGGACTTTGCAGTCAGGCAAATCAGGCCCGCGTCCGCGACGCGCAGGGACTGCACAACCTCAGCGGCGAAATCAAAATAACCGGGGTTATCCAGCACATTGACCTTGCAGCCCGCATACTCCACGGGGATCACGGAGGTCTTGATGGAATACTGTCTCTTCTTCTCTTCGTCGTCAAAGTCGGAGACGGTGGTGCCGTCAGCGCGTTTGCCGAGACGGGTGATTGCCTTCGTCAGGAAGAGCATGCTCTCACACAGGGCGGATTTGCCGTCGCCGCCGTGACCGAGCAGCGCGATATTGCGGATGTCCTTCGCAGTGTACATAGTGTTGAAATTCTCCTTTCTGTGCAGTCGGGAAAGGACTGCGGGCGGCATAACATTCGTTGCCACAATTAGTTTTATTATACACGATGGAAAACGAGATTGCAATGACAAATACAAAAAAATCAGAATTATTTGCGCGGTTTTTGTGAGAAAGTGCAAAAACGGTCAAAACCGAAGCAGCACGAAGGTAAAGAGCCCGTTCAGACACGCCCAGACGAGCTGGAACGCGGCAAGATGCAGCGGTGAGGCGGTCTCCACGGAATTCCACGCAATCAGCAGCGCGCACACAAGCAAGCCGCCGATTCCCGCCAGCAGGCAGAGGGTAAGGGACAAGAGCGTCGCGCTGTGCAGGGTGCGTCCTGCCGCCACTGTCGAGGCAAAGGCACCAAAGGTATCCTTCGCAATCAGCGCGCCCTGTGCGTCCGTCTCATGCGAATCGCTTGCCGAGAGGCGGAGGCGTTCGGGGAAGGCCGGGAATACCATCGTCTGCGTCTGCACATCATATTTGGAAGCGATCAGCTCCGGGGTAATTAGGAAGTCCCGCGTGGCCAGCACAACGGAGAAATTGCGGTTTGCCAGCACATCGCGCAGCCCTTTCTTTGTCGAGGGAGAGGGCTTATACTTGATGGCGAAGATCCCCGCTAACTCGCCGCCGACGGACACGTAGACCGCCTGCCGCACGCGTGTTCCTGCAGGCATATGCACCCCCATGCTGCGCATAAAGGCAAGCGTGCCGACCAGCACAACCTCGCCCATGACCTCCGCGCCGATGCCGTTATTGTCATAAATGCGGGATTTCGCGGCATGACAGCGTCTGCCGTTTTGCGAACGCAGAAGCGATTCAAACAGCTCCGTCAGCGGACTCTCCTCCGCCTCCAAAGCGGCAAGGGCAAAAGCAATCACGCGGGGCGCGGTGTGCGCTCCAAAGAGCTTCATGCCGTTCGAGGAGATGTGAGAGCGCGGGAAAATATCCTCATCGCGCAGGATGATCGTATGCTTGCCGTTGAAGGCTTTCGCGCCGTGCCAGCCGCAGAGCGCGCCGCCGAAGGAGGCAAGGCGTTTTGCCAGCACTGCAAAGGGCTTTGCAAAGCAGAGCGCACCCGCAAACGGGATCGCGCCGAGGAGGAGCAGCAGCCAAGCCTGTACAAAGCCGCATGTGCTGCGGACGCTGAGCAGATACGCCAGCACACCCGTCAGGGGCAGCATCACAAGCGCATATACGCGCATTATATTCCGCGTGAGGTCGGGTCGGAGCAGACTGCGCATAAAGTCCTCGGTATCTGCCGTATCCCGGCGCAGAGACGCAGGATGCTCCGGACGCTGCGGCAGCTCAAAAATGCCCATTGGGGTATCAAATGAGCAGACGGTACGCAGCGTATAAAACATCGCTCTGCGCTGCGCCGCGAGCGCGCGGAGCAAGAAGAACAGCAGCAGCGAGAGCACGGGGCAGAAGGTCTGCCCGCCCTGCGGCAGTACCTGCACCGCGTGAAGCAGCGTCAGCAGACTCACCGGAATGGCAAGCGTGTTCAAGCTCACGCGCAGGCGCAAAAGGTCACGCACACCCTCGAGCAGGACATCATAGGCAGCCGCCAGTGAAAGCACCACAAGCGCTAAGGAGCACCAACCGATTCCCGACGCGGAAAGCGGGAGGAAATTCCGCTCCGGCTCCGCGCAGAGCATCAAAAGCAGCTGGATCAATGTGACGATTCCAAGGAAAAGCAGACGCAGACGCTGCGTGCCGGAGCCATCCTTGCATCGGCGCAGTAGCTCCTGCGGCCTCGGCGCTGCCTCCGGCATTGCAATCCGCACCTTCGGCGGCGTCTCGGCAGACCTTTTCGCCTCTCGGCGTTGCGGTTGCTCCGGCGGTGCCTTCGCGCGTTTCTTCGGCTTTGCCTGCGGTTCCTCCGGTGCAGGCATTTGCGCGGGTGTTTCCTTCCGCGTTGGCATCAGCTGCGCTTCTTCCCTTTGCGCCTGCTTCGGCTCCTCCGGCTCCGACTCGGACTTTTTGAGTTTCTCCCTTAAAGACCTGCTCTTTTTGGGCTTCGCCGTCTTGGTCGGCACGTCCAACTGCGGGTCAACAGGTGCAGAGCGGATGGGCTGGAAGGTCATCGTGTCCGAGCTTACGCTTTTCTTCGGCTCTTCCGCGCCCGCGCCAAACTCGCGCAGGATATCGTCGAGCTGGTATTCCTCCGGCGCGTCCGCTTGATTCAATTGTTCCGGCTCGCGTCGTTCCATAAGCTCATCCTCTCTGGCGGACAGATTCGTAAAGTAAAATTGCAGCAGCGGTGGAAGCGTTGAGCGAGGAGATCCGTCCCTTCATTGGGATGCTCACCTTAAAATCACACTGCTCCGCAACAATACGGCTCATACCAACGCCCTCGTTGCCGATCACAATGGCTGCAGGCAGGGTCAGGTCGGCTTCATACAGCTTTGTCGCGCCCTCGGCAGCCGTGCCGAAGATCCAAACACCCCGCTGTTTCAGCTCGCGCAGGGTAGCGGCAATATTGCTCACGCGCGCGACAGGCATATACTCGATTGCCCCCGCCGAAGCCTTGCCGACCACGGCGGTCAGTCCCACGCTGCGGCGTTTCGGAATGATCACCCCGTGCGCTCCGGCGCATTCGGCGGTCCGCAGGATCGCGCCGAGGTTGTGCGGATCGGAAAGCTCGTCGCAGACAACCAGAAGCGGTGCCTCTCCCCTGCTTTCCGCGGCGGCAAGTATATCATCGACCGTCGCATACTCGTGGGCAGCGACGGCTGCAATGATGCCCTGATGTGCCCCGGTCGGGCTCATCTCGTTGAGCTTACGGCGGTCAATGCGGACGACGACCGCGCCTGCGTCCTTCGCCATGGCGGCCAGTCTGCCGAGCGCCTTATCGGTATCTCCGTCGGCCAAAAAGACCTTGTTGATGGCTCTGCCGCTGCGAATGGCCTCAGTCACGGCGTTTCTGCCCTCGATCAAGCCCTCCGAGGCTTCCTCCGGGCGCTGCGTATCGGAAATTTTTTTCATAAACGTTCACTTTTCCTTAATTTTTTACTTCTGAACATTATAACAAAAAAAACGAGCGGAGACAATATAAAATGTGTGTTCAGAGAAAATTTCCTCGGATTTTACAAAAAATTCACGCCGCGCAGTGCGATACGAATTGCGAACGGGCAAAAAATATGCTATGATGCAGAGGAAAAAGAAACCTCTTACGGTGCTGTATACAGAGGCTGAAAAATCAAAAGAGGGAGTGAAAAAATGGCAAACCGCAATCCCAATCAAAAACCGCAAAACGATAACAAGCCGAAGTTTTCCATCATCGCGCTGATCCTGCTTGTCATCGTGCTTACCTTCTTCGGCAATCAGATCATGCGTCTCTTCACCTCCTCCCGGCAGGAGCAGGTGACCTACGACCGTTTCCTGAGCGCAGCGAGCGGTGACCGTATCCAAAGCGCGGAAATCGGCACGGATCAGATCGCCTATACACTCCGGGAGGATGTTGATAACGACCGGAAGATGATCTATTACACCACGCGTCTGCCCAATGTGGATTTGACCGGCGTTGTCGATACGATGCAGGCAAACGGCGTTGAGTTCACGGGCGTACAGGCGGAGGACGACACCTTCTCCTTCCTGTTCTCTTGGGTGATCTTCCCGATCCTGCTGTTCCTGATCTTCTCGCTCATCATGCGTATGGTCGCGAATCGCGCAGGCGGCGGTGGCGGCCTCGGCGGCATCGGAAACATCGGCAAGAGCAAAGCCAAGATGTATATGGAAAAAGAGACGGGCGTGACCTTCCGCGATGTCGCGGGTCAGGACGAGGCGAAGGAATCCCTCGTCGAGATCATCGACTTCCTGCACAACCCGAAGAAGTACACCGCCATCGGCGCAAAGCTGCCGAAGGGTGCGCTCTTGGTCGGTTCCCCGGGCACCGGTAAGACCCTGCTTGCCAAGGCAGTCGCCGGTGAGGCGCATGTCCCCTTCTTCTCCATCTCCGGCTCGGACTTTGTGGAGATGTTCGTCGGCGTCGGCGCAAGCCGTGTCCGTGACCTGTTCCAGGAGGCGTCGAAGGTCGCCCCCGCCATCATCTTTATCGACGAGATCGACGCCATCGGCAGAAGCCGCGACAGCAAATTCGGCGGCAATGACGAGCGTGAGCAAACTCTGAACCAGCTTCTTGCGGAGATTGACGGCTTTGACTCGTCGAAGGGCGTCGTCATTCTCGCGGCAACCAACCGTCCCGAGGTGCTGGACAAGGCGCTGCTCCGCGCGGGTCGCTTTGACCGCCGCATCGTCGTCGACCGTCCGAATTTAGAGGGACGCTATCAGACCCTTCTCGTCCACACGCGCAACATCCGCCTCGCCGAGGATGTCGATCTGCGCAAGCTGGCGCAGGCAACGGCAGGCGCGGTCGGCGCAGACCTTGCCAATCTCGTCAACGAGGCTGCGCTGCGCGCCGTGCGCATGGGCAGGCAGGCGGTCAACCAGCAGGATCTTCTCGTCTCCTTTGAGACGGTCATCGCAGGCACGGAGAAAAAGGGCACTGTGCTGACGGATATGGAAAAGCGCATCGTCGCCTATCACGAGGTCGGTCACGCCCTCGTCGCCGCCCTGCGCAAGCATTCGCAGCCCGTCTCCAAGATCACCATCGTGCCGCACACCTCCGGTGCACTGGGTTATACGATGCAGATGCCCGAGGAGGAAAAATATCTCAATTCCAAAGAGGAGCTGCTGATTCAGCTTCAGACCCTTTTGGGCGGACGCGCAGCGGAGCAGACCGTCTTCGGCATTCAGACCACGGGTGCCGCAAACGACATCCAGCGCGCGACCGAGCTTGCGCGACGCATGGTCACACAGTTCGGCATGAGCGACAAGGTCGGACTCATGGCACTTGCCGCCACGCAGAGCGAATATTTGGACGGGCAGGCATATATGGACTGCGCGCAGACCACCGCCGCCACAGCGGACGATGAGGTACGTGCTCTGTTAAATACCTGCTATGAGGATGCCAAGCAGCTCCTGCGGGACAACCGCAGTCTGCTCGACGAGATCGCACTCTACTTGCTGCAAAAGGAAACCATTACAGGAGACGAGCTGATGGCGTATGTCAACGCCGATTCCCACCGTCTGCCCGCCTCAGAAACGGAGGAAGCACAATGAGTTGGGAAGAAATTCGAAGCTTTTTCGCCACACTGACGCTGAAAAAGCTCCTGCCCGTGATTCTGATTTTGGTCGTCGGCATTCTGGTGGTCAAGCTGCTGTTGAAGCTCTTTGACCGCGCGCTCAGCCGTTCCAAGCTGGACAGAACGATATTTGCCTTCCTGAAGGCAACCATGCGCGTGCTGCTGTATGCGATCGTCATTCTCATCGCCGCCGGCAGCCTCGGCGTCGATGTGACCTCGCTGGTCGCGCTCTTGAGCGTCGTCTCCTTGGCGATCTCGTTGGCAGTGCAAAACGCCCTTTCCAATGTGGTAGGCAGCATCACGCTGCTTGCCACGCACCCGTTCCGCGTCGGCGATTTCGTCCAGATCGGCTCGGACAGCGGCACAGTCGAGCAAATCGGCATGTGCTATACGCAGATCATGACCGCCGACGGCAAACGCATCTATATCCCCAACAGCGACGCCTCCGCCGCCCGCATCTATAACTACACGGTCGAGGGAAAGCGCCGCATTGACCTGACCTTCTCCGCTTCCTATGACGACGATGTTGACCGCGTCAAGGCCGCACTTCTCGCAGCGGCGCAGCATCCGAAGCTCTGTCCGGACATACCGCCTGAGGTACATATCAGCGAATACGCCGACAGCAGCGTGAACTATCTCCTGCTTCTTTGGGTCGCCCCCGGGGACTATTTTGAGGTCAAATTTGACGTAACCGAAGCCGTCAAGAAAAAATTCGACGAAGAAGGCATCTCCATCCCCTACCCCCAGCTCGATGTCCATATGCCGAAATAAGCGTACCCGCCCCGTTTCCCAACTGTGGAAACGGGGCGGGTTATTCTCCTGTGGAAATCCTCTGTAGGGCACGAACAAACAGGTTTGTACACAACCGGTAATTCTACATAGGATTGCCACGGCGCTTCGCAACGCGCAATGACACGGCTGGGGCCCCACCACTGTCATTGGGAGGGGCGAAGCGACGGGGCCATCTCGGGCCGGGACCG
>JAQXWB010000034.1 GCA_029225225.1 Bacillota bacterium
AGTCGCCTTTGCGGCGGGAATCTGAAGTTTGATATAACCGGTAACCTTTTGTGCCATGATAAGCACCTCCAATTAGAAATGTGGTGATACGCTTGCGCGTAATTTGGCGGGGGAAATTTGAAAACCCCTCCCACGTTTGTGACCGAATGCTTTTGTTATTCGGAGACAACCTCGACCTGATCGAGCTCCAGCTCGACAGGCGTTTCGCGACCGAACATGGAAACGGTCACGCGAACCTTGTTTTTCTCGATGTCGAGCATTTCGACTTCTCCGTTGAAGCCGCTGAGCGGCCCGTCCACAATGGCGACGGTATCGCCGACGTCGTAGCCGACAACGATCTCGCGCTTTTCCACGCCGAGCTGATATACCTCGTCCTCCGTCAGAGGCGTGGGCTTATTGCTGCCCGAAGTGACAAAGCCTGTGACACCGCGGACATTCTTGATGATATACCAAGCGTCGTCCGTCATTACCATTTTCACCAGCACATAGCCGGGGAAAACCTTACGGTCATAGGTTTTCGGACCGTTGTCAGTAATTTCGGTGACGGTTTCCATCGGGATGGATACCTGATGGATGATGTCCTGCAATTGTCTGGTTTCGACCGTCTTTTCGATGGTCGCTTTTACGGTGTTTTCATAACCGGAATAGGTATGCACAACATACCATTTTGCTGCTTCTGCCATACCGATTTAGAAGAGGTTCTTGAGCAGACCGATTCCCCAACCCGCGACATAGTCGAATACGCAGACGATAATGCCGACAATGAGGACAGCGGCGAGGACGACAAGGGTATTATTCACGAGCTGCTTGCCGGAGGGCCAAACGACCTTCTTCAGCTCGCTCTTCATCTCGCGAAACCACTTGGCGAACTTTTTGCCGGTACGGACGAAGAAATTCGGCTTTTTACTAGCTTCTGCCATTTTGTTTCATCCTTTCGCTTACTTCGTTTCGGTATGAACGGTATGCTTTCTGCAGAACCTGCAATACTTCTTCATTTCCAGACGGTCGGGGTCGTTCTTTTTGTTCTTCATGGTGTTGTAGTTTCTCTGCTTGCATTCGTTGCATCTGAGCGTGATCTTAACTCGCATTGTTCGGCACCTCCTTAAAATTTTGCCTCCCTGTGTCCCCACGGCTATCAAAAAATTTAGCAAAGCGCCGAAACTACATGGCGCTTTCCGCGGGTGAAAATGGGCGCACAAAATAAGCCCCCAAATTCGCAGGTAGGGTTATCTTATCATAAGAAGTCAAGCAGGTCAAGCATTTTTCTTGCTTTTTTTCAAGAAATTTGGCATGATATCACAGTTCTCCCCTGCAGCCAAACAAAAAAATCAAGACAATGTGAAACCGAATGAAACAAAAGTACGTCCTGAAAGACGAGAATTCTCAAAAACCGTACCAAAGGAGGTTTATATGGACGACAGTGAGATCATTTCGCGCCTAAGAAAAGGCGACCAAAAAGCACTCGAACACCTGATTTCACAATACGGAAGCTATGTTGCCGCCGTTGTGAACCATCAGCTCGGTGCATTTTCCTCCCCCGAGGATGTCGAAGAGCTTGCCTCAGACGTATTTGCCGCCATATGGCGCAGCCGTCATAAGCTCAAAACCGACCATATCCGCGGTTGGCTCGGCACGACCGCACGCAACCGCGCGAGGGATTTTTTACGCAAGCGGTCGCTCTTGACCGCCGATGAGGAGGATTACATCCATGTCGCAGGCGATGATGTACAGCGTCTTTTGGAGGAGCGGGAACGAACGCGGCTCGTCCGTGAGGCACTGACGGCACTGCATACGGAGGATCGTGAGATCTTTCTGCGCCGCTACTATTATAATCAAAGCATCGGCTGCATCTCGGAGGAGATGTCGCTCAACGAGAACACGGTCAAAACCCGTTTGGCGCGCGGCCGTAGGAAGCTCAAAGAAATTTTGTTACAAGGAGGTTATATCCATGAAGGTTAATATTCAAGAACTGTTTGACGATTGGAAGGAAGAAGAACTGCGGCTCGACAGCGACGCAGATCTTTCGGCAATCCGCGCAAAAACGATGCGCAAAATCAGACAAAGCGGAAAGCGCAAACATCCTCTGCGTCTTGCACTGATCGCGGCAGCTGCCATTTTGCTGCTGGCAGGCGCTACCGCAGCGGTATATTACGGCATGAACATTGAGGAGGTGGAGCCGGAAGCGGTAAAGGCCGTGGATGACAGTGAGATCGTGGGCGACGAGGACTTATATCTCATCGGTTCAAATCACGAGCTAACCTTCGACGTCACCGGCAGCGGCAATATCGTCGGCTTCCGCGCAGCTTATCTCCCCTTTGACAACGGCAGCATCCACACAGGCGATCTGCGTAAACTGATAGAGCGGAACAAGGAGGAATTAGAGCAGCGCGGCGTAGATATTGGGAGCATGGAACTGCCCGATCTCAAAAATGTCTATATGTCTTTTGAAAATACCGTGGAGGCAGGCGGGGAAAATCATTTTTATATCATTCGTACTTTTTATAGCGACGTTTTACACGATGCCGCCTTTACTTTGAACGGAGAGATCACGATTGTGAAGCGGGAAAACCTCGGCAGCTTTGAAGCGGTATTCTTCACACAAGACCGTTCAAAAACCGTTACGGCAGTGAAAGACGGCGAGGAGATATACGGTTATGCAAACGAGCCGGTAATAAATATGGCGCTGCTTTTTGACAGGGAGCACGAATGCCTGTTGCACATCTGCGCAGACGCCGAGACCGATATGGAGGAATTGGAAAAAATCGCTGCCGGCATCGAAATCGTGGAAACAGAAATCCCCGCAGCTTATATTCCCTCGTGGCAGAGTCCCACACCCACGATTGATTTGGTTCCCGCGTTTGGCTAAAAAACACACTCGACGGCAGGCGCCGTCGAGTGCTTTTTTCGGTAGTTATTTGCATTTCTTATTGCAGGCGGCACAGCAGCCGTTGCAGCCGCCGTGTTTTTTCCTGCGGAAGACCCAAATCAGCGAACTAATCAGCCACAGCCCGAGCAGGGCGAGCAGCGCGATCTCAAGCCATCCCATGTCAAATCACCGCGCTTGCCAGCAGATAGATCAGTGCTGCTGAGAGCCACGCAACGACACACTGAAAAACCGCAACAAACGCGCCGCGCCACTTGCCGCCCAGCTCGCGCCCAATTGCCGCAATTGCCGCGACGCAGGGCGTATAGAGCAGTGTAAAGGTCAAAAAGCTGATCGCGGACGCAGTCGTGAACAGTCCCGAAAGCCCCGCGCTCAGATTCTCCATGCCCGTACCCGTCAGAATACCGAGGGTGCTGACGACAGCCTCCTTCGCCGTAAAGCCCGTGACAAGGGCGGTGGTAATGCGCCAGTCGCCAAAGCCGAGCGGCGCGAAAATCGGCGTCAGAACCTTACCGACCGAGGCAAGCAGGCTGTCTGCACTGTCCGTGACAAAGTTGAGATGTGTATCAAAGGATTCCAAGAACCAAATCGCCAAGGTTGCAACAAAGATGATCGTAAACGCCCGCTGCAAGAAGTCCTTCGCCTTGTCCCACAGCAGCATCATAACGCTCTTAAAGGAGGGCATACGGTAATTCGGCAGCTCCATGACAAAGGGAACGGGCTTGCCGCGGAACGCGGTCTTTTTCATCAGAAGCGCGATCAGCACGCCGATCAGCATTCCACCGAAATAGAGCAGCCCCATCACCAGCGCCGCGTAATTCGGGAAAAATGCCGCCGCAAACACCGCGTAAATCGGAATTTTCGCGGAGCAGCTCATAAACGGCGTGAGCAAAATCGTCATTCGGCGGTCGCGCGAGGACGGCAGCGTGCGCGTCGCCATGACCGCCGGGACGGTGCAGCCAAAGCCGATCAGCATCGGCACGAAGCTGCGGCCGGAGAGTCCGATCTTGCGCAAGAGCTTATCCATCACGAACGCCACGCGCGCCATATAGCCGGTATCCTCCAAAATGGAGAGGAAGAAGAACATGACCACGATAATCGGCAAAAAGCTCACGACCGAGCCGACACCCGCGAACACGCCGTCAATGATCAGACTATGTACCACCGGATTCAGCCCATAGGAGGACAAGGCAGAATCCACCACAGCGCCCAACTTATCAATGCCGAGCGCCAAAAGATCCTGCAAAAACGCGCCGACCACATCAAAGGTCAGCCAGAAGACCGTCAGCATGATGCCGATAAAGATCGGTATCGCGGCGTATTTGTTCGTCAGCACCTTGTCAATGCGCACGGAGCGGATGTGTTCCTTGCTCTCGCGGCATTTCACGACTGTTTTCGCGCACAAGCGCTCGATATAATCATAGCGCATCGAAGCAATGGCGGCATTGCGGTCCAGTCCGCCCTCGTTCTCCATCTCGACGATGCTGTGCTCCAAAAGCTCCAGCTCGTTTTGGTTGATGGAAAGGCGGTCTATAATATCCTTGTCGCCCTCGATCATCTTTGTCGCGGCAAAACGGCGCGCCATGCCCGCATTTCGAGCGTGGTCTTCAATCTGGTGGGAAACGGCATGGATGCAGCGGTGGACAGGCCCGTCATCGCAGAAATCCACCCGTTTTGGGCTGCGCTTTTCCTTCGCCGTCCGCACGGCGCACTCAATCAGCTCGTCAATGCCCTCATTTTTCGCCGCCGAGATCGGCACGACGGGGATTCCTAACGCCTCGGACATCTTGACGACATCAATCGTGCCGCCGTTGTTGCGCACCTCGTCCATCATGTTGAGCGCCAGCACCATCGGAATGCCCATTTCCAACAGTTGCAGCGTCAGATAGAGGTTCCGCTCAATGTTCGTCGCATCGACGATATTGATGATACCGTCGGGATGTTCGTTTAAAATGAAGTCCCGCGTGACGATCTCCTCTCCGGTGTAAGGACGCATGGAATAGATGCCCGGAAGGTCCGTCACATTGCAGCCCTTCGCGCCGCGCATCTGTCCCGTCTTACTGTCCACGGTCACACCGGGGAAATTGCCCACATGCTGATTGGCGCCCGTGAGCTGGTTGAACAAGGTGGTCTTGCCGCAATTCTGATTTCCGACCAATGCGAACATCATTTTCCGCTCACCTCCGACATAACCTCGATCTTCGCGGCATCCTCTAAACGAAGGGTCAGCTCATAGCCTCGCAGACGGATCTCCATCGGATCCCCCATCGGTGCGATCTTCATCACTGTAACCTTAGTATTCGGGATCAGCCCCATATCCAGCAGACGGCAGCGCAGGTCGCCTTCCCCGCCGACCGCGGTGATCAGCCCGCTTTTGCCGACCGCAAGCTCTTTTAATGTCATTGCTCTCCCTCCCGAGTTAGTAGTGGTTAACTTTTTTAGCAGAGACAGAATAGCACGCGCGAAAAAGCCTGTCAAGCCCCAAAGAGAAAAAACTTGTAATTCCCGCCGACTATGCTTATAATAGAAAAAAAGGAGGCTATGCCATGAAATTAAATGTACGTCTGCTATGCCGCACGGCGCTGCTTTTGGCGCTGTGTATTGCAAGTCAGTTTCTGAAAAATGTCTCGCCCTACATCACCGGTTCCATCGTGAACGCGGTGCTGATTCTTGCCACGCTCTCGTGCGGTTTTTTCAGTGGCGCAGCCATTTCGTTGATCGCGCCGCTCACAGCGTGGTGGATCACGGGCAGCCCGCTGATCAGCGCGATTCCGCTTTTGCTGCCCTGCATCATGCTCGGCAATCTCATGCTTGTCGCCTTCGTCTGGCTCTTTGTCAGCAAGCTTGGGCAGCGTGCCGGAAAGGCGGAGCGTCTGGAATTTTCCGACGACCGTTTCCGCCTTGTGCTGACGGTCGCAGCCGTGACAAGCGCGTTATGGGCAAGCTTATGCATTGCCTTTCTCTCCTCGCTGGCAGACCTGTTTCAGGTGGAGAGCGCCGCTTCCCTACTCATTACGGTTCTCATCTCTATCGCGGGCACCTTCTTACTCTTTGCCTGTCTGTGGCTGCTGATCTCGCGGTTTCCTTCCGTCTGGTCACCGATTGCGGGCATGGTCTTCGGCGCGGTGTTTAAAACCGTTATCATGTGGCTGTCCATTGTAAAAGGCGTACTGCCCGCCTACGGCCCGGCAAGCGGTCTGCCGGAAAAGGTACTCGCCTCCGCCCCTGCCGCCTATTCCGTCACGCAGCTTTTGACGGCGCTGCTCGGCTCTGCAGTCGCATTCCTGATCTGGCTGCCGCTACAGAAGTTTTTGGGAAAGAAGAAGGGATAAGCCGATGAGAGTACTCGCCATTGATTACGGCGATGCCCGCACGGGTGTTGCCGTCTCCGATGCGCTCGGCATGATTGTCGGGCAGACCACCGTCATCCACAGCCGCAATCCGCAAAAAACCGCGCAGGAGCTTGCGCGGCTCGTGAAGGAATGCGGCGCAGAACGTCTTGTCATGGGCTTTCCACGCAATATGGACGGGAGTGAAGGCCCGCGCGCCGCATTGTATCGGGAGTTTGCCGCGCTTGTGGAGCGGGAATGTCAAATGCCCGTCGTTTTGTGGGACGAGCGCCGCACGACCGTAGAGGCGCACAACATTCTCTCCGACTGCAACTACCACGGGAAAAAGCGCAAAAACACCGTAGATGCCGTCGCCGCCTCACTGATCTTGGAGGGTTATTTGTCCTTCCTGTCCCGCGCGTGAGAACCGAATATCTCGTTTAGACCGACCAGAATTAAAAAGCCGCCGAACAGCTTGCGCAGCAGTGATGCGTCGATCGCCGTCGCCAAGAGTGCTGCTCCCGCAGCGGTCAGGCATCCGGCGATCGCCGCGGGAATCACGACGCGCCAGCGGATCAGGCGGTTTTTTATATGAAAGATCAGGGCACAAGCAGCCGTGGGCAGAAAATAAAGCAAATTGATCCCCTGCGCCATACGCTGCTCCATGTCCATTACGGCGGTCATCCATACCATCAGCAGCGTCCCGCCGCCGATGCCAAGCCCCGAAAATACGCCGCAAACCAGACCCGCGATTCCTGCAAGCAGCGCGCTCATTGCAGTAAGAGGCGCGCGCCGCCCCAGAGGATGAACGCGCCCAAAATACGGTGCAGCCACTTTGTCGGCAGGCGCTTAAGCACCAGCCCCGCGATCACGCCGCCCAGCGCGCCGCCGATCAGATACGGCACGGATTCCAAAGCAAAGCTGCCGCCGCGCAGCGCATAAACCCCCGCGGAGACGAGCGACAGCGGCAGAATAATGCATACGCAGGAGGCAAAGCTCTCATGCCCTTTTACCTCCGTCAAACGGGACATCAGCGGCAGCAGCACCATGCCCCCGCCCGCGCCAAACAAGCCGTTCGCCAGTCCCGCCGCCGCGCCGCAGAGCGCAGCGCCGTAGCGACATTTCCAATTTTGCATACCATTCTCCTCCGAAAAAAACAACCTTCCCTATTGTCTCCGACAGGGAAGGTTTTATGCTCATATCCGCCCCTGCGGACGAATATACTCTCCCATAAGAAGTTGAACGAGGTGGGAGAATGGAACAATCGGCAAATCACATCACGCTGACAGGCTGTTTGGCGTCTGCGCCGCAATACTCGCACAGCAACCACGGGCGGCGGTTTTATTCCTTTTTTTTAGAGGTCGCGCGGCTGTCCGGCACCGTTGACCGGCTGCAAATTATAGCCTCCGAAGCGCTTTTGGCGGCAACGCCTGTGGAAGAGGGAGACGGGCTTTGCATTGAGGGGCAAATACGCTCCTTCAACAATCGTTCGAATGAGGGCAGGCGGCTCATCATCTCCGTGCTTGCGGAAAAAATAAGCGTAACCTCTGCACCGCATGATAATCGCGTCACGCTGGAGGGCATCATTTGCAAGGATCCCGTTTATCGCCGCACACCGCTCGGGCGTGAGATCTGTGATGTTATGCTCGCTGTCAACCGTCCCTACCGCCGTGCGGATTATCTGCCCTGCATTCTGTGGGGACGCTGCGCGCAGGAGGTATCCGCCTACCCTGTCGGAACGCCCCTGCGCCTCACAGGCAGGCTGCAAAGCCGCGAGTACATCAAGCTCATTGACGGCAACGCGGAACAGCGTACCGCCTACGAAATCTCCGCCATCACCGCAGAGCTGGCGGAATTGGAATAGTCATGGAAGAAGGATGCACTGAAGAAACTCGGTGCATCCTTTTCAGCGTACAAAAATTCATCATATTCCCTTAGACCGCGTAAGCGGCAGACGGTGAAAGTAAACAAGTCCGTATATACTCCGCAGCTCCTGCACCAGATTGCCACGTCGCGGGGGGGCGCGCAAAGGCACCCCAACCGACACGGGTTGTGGATTGGGGGGGGGCCGCGTCGGGG